>JANXLV010000043.1 GCA_025355005.1 Myxococcales bacterium
ACGTAACAGAGTACTCCCCGGTCTTCGACCAGCCGGTGACGATCACCGCCTTCTCCGCCGACACAACGAGATGAGCACCGCCACCACGCTCTCGTGGGAAGGAATGCACGTTTCGGAGACGGGGCGGTGGACAAGCAAGGATCCGATCCGCTTCGGCGGCGGACTGAACCTCTACTTGTACGTCACGAACGACCCCTTCAACCGTAGGGATGCGAACGGCAGGGGCGGTGCAGGTGGATGGGGCGGCGGTAGCGGCGGTGGCGGTGGCTGGGGTGGTGGCGGGTCTAGCGGTTCATCCGATCCTCCTCCGTGCCCCAGCGACCCTCCGATCTTCTGCGACAAGAAAGCCGGAGCTGATGACGGCACATGCCACGACAAGGCATTCATCTACTGCACCTACTCGTGCTCAGATGGAACCGAGAAGACGCAGCGACAGAACGTCACTCAGTGTCAGTTCGCCGACTCGGTGGACGCAGACAAGGAATGCAATCCGACCGTTGTGAAGTAAACGCATGCTACGGAATACGGCGGCCCGCTGCAGCGAACATCCGCACGGTCTCGACGGCATCAGCTTCCTTCACCTCGACACCGTGGTCGTAGGTGCGTCCGACTCCGGGCGTGTCTGGCTGCCGAGCGACATCTAGAGTCTCACATGGCGACCAAGGCTCACCGGCGCCCTTCTTCACCGTGGACGAGTAGGTGCGCCAAAAGTACTCCTCACCATCGACTTCAAATCGATGCCACACACCATGATCCTAGCACTACTGCGGGATGTCGTTCCGACATGAGCGTCTCGATGTCGGCGGCGTGACGGGATGTTCGCATTCTCTTCTGCACAGAGGGCATCGAGCTGCAAGCGATTCGGGCGGGGCGCTCGCCGCCGAGACGATGAACGGTTCTGGAGCGGCCGAACTACCTCGTAAGCCGTGGCCGAATTGGCGTCGTGGGAAATCGCGGCGATTGCCGCACTGCCATCGCAGATCGTGCTCCCTGGCGTCGTAGGCATGTTGGTCACGTCTTGCCGACGGCGTCGCAGACGCCCGCGCTCGTACGACGCACAGTGCCGGCCACCATCTACGTGGGGCGCCCGTACCGACGCTGGAGGCCCGCGCTCGTTGTGATTGCCAGTCATGAACGGGGTCCACCGATTCCGAGTTAACTACGGAGTGCGTGCGCAGGTCGTGCGGTAGAGCAGATATTTGTCGCGCTTCACGCGGAATGCAGCCAGGTCCTTGCGCCACGTGGCCTCCACGTCGCTCGCTTGTTTGCCGGAGGTGAGCGCGTCCGTGGCGGCGCGGCTCGCAAGGAGCCGTTGCACGTCCTTCGTGTGGAACGTGGTGGGGTAGAGCGTCGCAAGCGCCGCCGCCATTTCCACCCCCACATGCACGGGATCGAGGCTCGCGCGATCCGTCACAGCGAGCTTCACGCCCTGACACGCCTGGCCGGAGAACACGCTGGTGGTCGGTGTGAAGGAGACCTTGGAGAACGATACGCCCGGCACATGACGCGCGTTGAGCGTGCGGGCGAGCACGTCGCCATCGATGTATGGTGCACCTATCAGCTCGAACGGGCTGTCCGTTCCGCGACCGACGCACACGTTCGTGCCTTCGAGCAGCGCGACGCCCGGGTAGAGCGTTGCCTCCGTGAGGTTGCGCAGGTTGGGCGACGGAGGCGCCCACGCGTAGCCCGTGGCGTCCAGGTAGTCGCTGCGCCGCCAACCCTGCACGCGGACGATGTCGAGCTCCGTGCCCAGGTGATCCTCCGCATCGAACATGCGCGTGAGCTCACCCAGCGTCATTCCATGGCGCACCGGCAACGGCGAGCCGTGGACCAGCCCCTTCACGGACGGGTCGGGCAGGGGACCTGCGACGTGCTCGCCGTCGATCGGGTTCGGCCGGTCGAGCAAGATCACACGCAGCCCACGTCGCGCGGCGGGACCCAGCGCGTGACGCATGGTGGACGCGTACGTATAGAAGCGCACGCCCACGTCGGGGATGTCGATGACGAGCGTGTCCACGCCAGTGAGCGCGCGGGTCATGCGCTCTTCCTCGCTGCCGCTGCCGTAGAGGCTCACGATCTCGGTTCCCGTCTGGGAATCGCGATCGTCCGCGATGCTGCCCTCGCGATCCGCCGCGAGCCCGTGCTCCGCGGAGAGCACGCGCACCAGCGTCACGTCCTTCGCCTTCGCGAGCACGTCCAGCGTACGCACACCGTCCTTGGTCCGGGCCCCGTCGTTCGTGAACAGCGCGATCTTGCGGCCGCGCAGCGCAGCGAAGTCGTCTGCGCGAAGCACGTCGATCCCCGCGAGCACGTCGCTCGCTTTCGTGTCGCACGGCGCTGGCGTGACCTTGGGCGCGGGCGCGGGCGCCACGATGCTCGCGGCGATGGCGCCGATCTTCGCCTGGAGCTCCTGAGCCTCGCCCGGAGTGACAACGGGTGCGCCCGGCACGCGCCCGTTCGGATAGACGCGGTTCGAGAGGAACAGCACGAAGAACCCCGGCTGCGGATCGATCCACAGCAGCGTGCCCGTGTACCCGCCGTGACCGTACGTGCGCAGGCTCATGCCTTCGCCCCGGCTCTTCGTCCTGGGGCTCATCATGTCCCAGCCCAGCCCGCGGATCGCCGTGGGTACGTCGTGAGGGGACGTGAACGCGTCGAACGTCTGTGCCGACACCAGCGGCGCGCCTCCGGGATGCGCGGTCTTCGCGAGCCACGACTGCGCGAAGCGCGACATGTCCTTCGCCGAGGAGAAGAGCCCGGCATGCCCAGCGACACCGCCGAGTCCGTACGCGCGCGGATCGTGGACCTCACCGCGGATGCGCTGACCGTTCCTGATCTCGGTGGGCGCGATGCGCGGTCGCAGCGCGGGATCCGGCAAAAAACCGGTCTCGCGCATGTCGAGCGGCGTGAAGACGTTCTCGCGCGCGAACGTGTTCAGATCCTTGCCGCTCACTCGCTCCACGAGCTCACCCAGCACGATGAACCCGACATCCGAGTAGACGAACCGCTCGCCGGGGCGCGAGGGCGGCGTGGACGTGACGATCTTCTCCCAGGCCGTGTCGTGTCCACCCGTGTAGTCCGAGAGCGGATCGTCCGGCACGAATCCGGCTGTGTGGAGCAGCAGCTGGCGCACCGTGACGTCGGCGCGGTTGCCGCGCGCGAGCTCTGGCAGGTAACGGGATGCCGGCTCGTCGAGCCCGACGAGGCCGCGATCTACCAGCACCATCACGCTCGACGTGGTGGCCACCGCCTTCGTGAGCGATGCCATGTCGAACACGGTGTCGAGGGTCATCGGCTCGCGCACGGTCTCCGCGGCGCGCACGCCGTAGGCTTTCCGGAAGACGATGTCGCGCTGCGTTCCGACAACGACCACGCATCCTGACAGCTTCCCCGCCGCGAGCCACGCATCCACGGCGGAGTCGACGGCTGTCCAGCGCGCGTCGGCGGTGGGCTCTGCATCCCACGGATCGCGCGCGCCGGCATCCGCGGCTGCGACCGTGGTGGCTCCGTCGATGCTCGGTTCCGCGCCGCCTGCGTCGCTCGCCGCGGAAGTGGCCGCTTGCTGCGGTGGTCGCAACGCGACCGGTGGTGACGCGCAGAACGAGGCCGCGGCACCCAGCGCGATGACGCGCGCCAGTTGCGCCGCGCGCCCTTGCAACGTCACGAATCGTCCTCTGGAATACCGAGGAACGCGCAGAGCTGCGAGCGCGACTCCTTCGATTTGTCCATGAACTCCACGCCGAGCCCCACGAAGCCCGGCTCCTTGATCCTTCGACGGACGATCACGTCGAGCGGAAATGGTTCCGCGGTGGCGGGATGGATCAGGAGCAGGCGCGTCTTCAGGCCGGGCGGGTAGTTGGCGTCCGTGGCTACGCTCATGCCCTCTTCGGAGATGTCGCGTGTGGTGAGGGCGAGCGTCTCCGGCAGCTCTGGCAGGCGCACCTCGAGCTTCAGACGAAAGCGCGACGAGGAGCGCCGCTCGGGGAGCGGAGCGCCCGGCGCTGGAACGACGCGCAGCGACGGGTCCTTCGTGAGCTCCTGGATGAACGCGTCCCATCGCGACTGCCCGGCCACGTCACCCCAGAACACAAGACCGATGCCCGAGGGATGGTCAGGTTCATCCTCGGGGCTGGTGGGCGGGACGACGTGCACGATCATGGCGTGCGCACGAACCACGTGGTGATCCGGGAGCGTGAGCTCCACGCGGACCAGCTGACGCAGCGTTGTGGGCGCGCGCGTTTGCAGGAAGGCGCCGCGGAAGCTCACGTTGTGGGTCGAGAGCTGCATCTCGGACTTGCCGCGCAAGAGTCTGGTCGCCAGGCTTGCGCGGTAGCGTTGATCGCGCCGGTTCGGATCCACCTCTTGAACCTAGCAAGCGCGCCGCCGGTTCACCATCCACGCCGACGTACGCTCACGCGGTTTTTTACGGCGCGCGCGCGACCACGTACCGTCGCATGGGGTCGCCGTAGAAGTCGATCTCCCGCTCGTACTGCATGCCCAGCCGCGTGGCGACGTGGATCGAAGGCTCGTTGCTGCCAGAGATGTGCGCGACCGCATGCGTCACGGTCGTCGCCTCGAACCCGTACCGGAGCGCCGCCATGGCCGCCTCCGTCGCCACGCCTTGCCGCCAATATTTGCGGAAGATGAGCCAGCCCAGCTCGAGCTCGGGGGGCCCATCTCCGCCGACGGCGTTCTCCCGGTAGAACGCGCCTACCGTGCCCACGTATTCACCGCTGGAAGCGAGCTCCACACACCACCACCCCACACGATGGATCGCCCAGACTCCGATCCCGGTCACGAAGCTTCGCCACGCCGTGCGCCTGTCCATGACGCCGTTCGCGGACGCGCGGGAGATCGGGTCGGCGACCTCGTCCGCGAACCGGTTGAAGTCCGA
>JANXLV010000063.1 GCA_025355005.1 Myxococcales bacterium
ACGGACTCGTCAGCCACGCCGGAGAGGATGTCGATGAGCCTCGGAGCGAGCTCGCGGTCGAGCAGCTCGCGCACGGAGACGGCGCTGTCCATGCCCAGCGCTGCCTCGGCCAGGTTCTCCGCCTCGGCCAGCGTGATGCGGGCGATCGCCTCCTTGATCTCCGGGATCGCCGCGGCCTCCATGGAGAGCTCACGCAGACCAAGCCCCACGAGCAACGACGCCGCGACGGGGTCGGACGCCATCGCGCCGCACACCGATATCGGGATTCCGCGGTCTATCGCGGCGCGCGTGGCCGCGTGGATGAGCCTCAGGATGGACGGGTCGAGCGGGCTCGCCAGGTCCGCGAGGGAACGGCTCGCCCGGTCGATCGCGAGCGAGTACTGGACGAGGTCGTTGGTGCCGATACTGAAAAAATCCGCCTCGCGCGCGAACACGTCCGCCATGACGGCGGCAGACGGCACCTCGATCATCATACCGAATGGCACGTGGTCGCGAACGGCGTGGCCTCGCGCGCGGACCTCCTCCACAGCCTGCTCGAACAGGCGACGCGACTCGCGCATCTCGTGGACGGTCGAGATCATCGGGATCATGATGCGCAGGTCGCCAAAGGCGCTGGCGCGAGCCATGGCGCGGAGCTGCGTGAGGAACACGTCGGGCGCCTTGAGAGCGAGACGTACCGCGCGCAGGCCGAGCGCGGGATTCATCTCCGCGGGCAGCGGGAAGGAGCTCGCGAACTTGTCTCCGCCCAGATCGAACGTCCGCAGCGTCACGGGTCGGTCACCCATCGAGAGCATGACTGCACGGAAGATCTCGAACTGCTGCTCTTCGGTCGGGAGCACGTCGCGGTCGATGTAGAGGAACTCCGTGCGATAGAGGCCGACGCCCTCCGCGCCATGGTCCACCGCGAACACCGCCTCGGCGGGCAGCTCCACGTTCGCCTTGAGCGATACGGGTTGCCCGCATGCGGTCCTGCACGGACGGTCGCGGCCAAGGAGCAGGCGCTTCGCGAAGGCCACGTGCTGCGCGGCGCGAACGCGTGCATCATGCACGCTTATGTCGCTGGGGTGGACCGTCACCAGGCCGGACAGGCCGTCGACGATGACGGTGTCGCCCGTGCGCACCTGGCTCATGGCGTCCTGTACGCCCACGACGCATGGGATCTCCAGCGCGCGCGCCATGATCGCGGTGTGGCTCGTGCGTGATCCGATCTCCGTCAAGAAGCCAAGGACCGGCAGCTTTGTCATGCTCGCCGTGTCCGCGGGCGAGAGATCCTTCGCGACGATGATGGATGGTTCGGCCAGATCGAGCACGGCGTGAGGAGCCCCGACCAGCGCACGCAGAAGCCGGTCGCAGACGAACTCGACGTCGTGCCGTCGCGCAGCGATGTACGCGTCCCTGTCGTTCGTCTCCGTGGGGCCGAACGCGGCGGCGATCTCCTCCTTCGCCTCGACCACGGCCCATTCCGCGCATTTCTTCTCGAGGCGCACCTTCTTCTCCACCGCGGTGAGCAGCAGAGGATCGCTCAGCATCAGCTGATACGCCTCGAGGATCGTGGTGGTATCGGGTCCGATACCGGTGAGGCGCGCCTCGATTTCGCGGACGGCGTCCTTCGCGGCGTGCACGGCCGTGTGGAGTCGCGCGACCTCGTCGGCGATGTGCGCGGTGGCGATGTGCTTGCGGACGATCTGCGCGGTGGCATCACCGAGGACGACTGCCTTGCCAACGGCTACGCCGGCGGACCCCGCGATGCCACGAAGCGTGATCGGCTCGCGACCAAGCAGCGCACCCGGAGGCAGTGTCGGAGGCGCGCTGGGGACGCGCGGCCTCGAAGAGTCTCGCTTGCCGCTGGTCACTCGCTCTCCCCGAACTTGCCGCGTATGAGGTCCCCGATGGCGGTGACGCACTCCAGCGATTTCTCGCCGCGTGCGCTGACGCTGACCACCGCGCCCATGGAGCCACAGAGGAGGAGCACACCCATCACGCTCTTCGCGTTGACGCTCTGCCCCTCGTAGCTGAGCTCCACCTCACACGGGAACTTGGATGCAAGCTGCACGAGCTTTGTCGCAGCCCGCGCATGCAGACCGAGCTTGTTCACGATCGTGAAGTCTTCGCGCGTATCCGCCATGGCTCACAAGCCCCCTTCGAGAGCCTCTTCTAGCACAGTAGGAGCACGCCTCTCAGTCACGATGGGGTGTCTCCGTTGCAGCCTGAGGCAGCGGGGAGAGCTCCGCCGCGAGCTCGCTCTGGGTCGCGTGGTCCAGCTGCATCGGCGGGCGCGGCTGTGACGGCGGCGGCTCGCGCGAGATGTCGCGATGAACCACGGCCGCGCCCAGCTCCCTACCGATCGCATTGGCGAGCGTCACGGAGCGATGCCGTCCGCCCGTGCAGCCCACGCCGATCGTGAGGTAGCTCTTACCCTCGCGTTCGTACTTGGGGAGCACGTACTTGAGGAGGCGGATCGTGTGTTCCAGGAACTCCGCCGTCTCGGGGAGCTCCATCACGAACTTCGACACGCGCGCGTCCTGCCCGGTCAAAGGTCGCAGGTCGGGCACGAAGAACGGGTTCTTCAGGAAGCGTACGTCGAACACCAGATCCGCATCGACCGGCGCGCCGTACTTGAAGCCGAACGACACGACGCGCACTTGCATGGGCGTGGCGCCTTCGCCAGCGGGCCCGAACTCCGCAACGATCTGGCGTCGCAGCTCGTGGACGCTGAGCCGCGTGGTGTCGATCACGCGGGTCGCACGCGCGCGGAGAGGGGCGAGGCGCTCGCGCTCGATCTGGACGCCGTCGAGCACGCCGCCGGCGCCGTCGCGTCCGGTGGCAAGCGCGTGCGGGCGGCGCGTCTCGCTGAACCGCTGGAGGATGGCCTCGTCGGACGCGTCGAGGAAGATGACATGGAGATCGCGTGCGCCGTCGCTCTCGATCTTGGCGAGGGTCTCGCCCACGGAGCCGAGGAACGCGCGCACGCGCACGTCGATGCCGAGCGCCACGCGCGACATGCCGCCGCGCTCGCAGAGCTTCACTGCCTCTGGCGCGAGCACGGTGGGCAGGTTGTCGATGCAGAAGAACCCGAGGTCCTCGAGCGCATGCAGCGACGTCGAGCGACCCGCGCCGGACAGGCCGGTGATCACGGCGACCACGGGCTTTCCGCCGCGCTCCGAAGGTCTGTCGACCGGGCCCGTCACGAGTCACCGTCTGTGCGAGGCCGGACTGCCGGGATCCACGCGGAGCTCTCCGTCAGCCGCGCCGGCTCGGCGCGGGCCAGGCTGCTGTTCGGCGGCGGCACGATGTCGGCCTCGGAGGCGATCACGACGGGCCCAGCGACGCTCTCGGGCGCGTCGACGATGGCCGTGAGCTCGGCCGCGCGCGCGCCTTCGACGCGATTCACGAAGTCCTTCGCCGGGTTCTTGCCCGCGCGACGTAGGAGCTCGTTTCGTGCGGCCATCTCCAGGATCGAGCCCATGTCGCGCGCGGGTCGCACCGGCACCGTGAGCATGCGGATGGGCTGTCCGAGGATGGCGTGAAACTGGTCCGTGATGCCGAGGCGATCGTACTCCGCACTCTCGTTCCATTCCTCGAGCTTCACGACGACATCGATGCGCTTTCGCTCGCGCACGGCCGTGACGCCGAACATCTCCTTGAGGTTCAGGATGCCAAGGCCGCGCACCTCTACATGGTGGCGGAGGAGATCTGCGGGCGCGCCAAACACCATCCCGGGCGGGCGCCAGTCGCAGCGAACGACGTCGTCCGCGACCAGACGGTGGCCGCGGAGCACGAGCTCGACGGCGCACTCGCTCTTGCCGATCCCGCTCTTGCCGAGGAGGAGCAGGCCGACACCGAACACGTCGACCAGCACGCCGTGCAGTTGCGTGCTTGGCGCGAGACGCTCGTCGAGGGTGGCGTGCACCGCGTTGATGGTCTTGGAGGTGCGCGCGTCGGAGATGTAGAGCGGCGTGCTCGTCGCCTCTGCGGCTGCGGCAAGCGCCTTCTGCGGCGAGCCCTCGCGCGTCAGCACCACGCACGAGAGACCGAGCGCGAAGAAGCCACGGCAGGAGAGGCTACGCGCCTCGGGGGTGATGCTGTCCAGGTACGAGAGCTCCGTCTCGCCGAAGACCTGCACACGCGTGGGGACGACGCCGTAGTAGTGGCCTGCGAGCGCGAGCCCGCTCTTCTGCACGCGCGGATGTCGCAGCGGCCGGTTCGTCCCGGCGGCACCGGCGATCAGCGCGAGCGCGATGCCGAGCCGTGGGTCCGTCGCGAACTCGCCCACCGTCACTTCCTGCGGCGGCGGTGGGACCGAAGCTGGCGCGGCGATCAAGTCTTTCCCCCCCGCTCGCCGTCACCAGCGTTGCCGCTGCCATTGCCGCCGCCGGCTCCCTGGCCCGACGCGTCGCGATAGGGCGCCGGCGCGAGTGTGTTGGACTCCTCGGTGGCGATCAGATCGAACGCGGCGGCGGAGCTCTCCTGCGAGAGCAGCTTGCCCCGGAACTCCGCGCTCTTCAGCAGGCGCGAGACGCGCGCAAGCGTGCGGAGGTGCTCACCGGTCGCCTTCTTCGGGCCCACGACCGCGAAGAGGATGTGGACGGCTCGCTCGTCGATGGAGGAGAAGTCCAGGCCGTCGGGCACCAGGAGCAAGGCCGCGCACTGGCTGGACACGTCCGAGAGGGCGCCGTGCGGGATCGCGACGCCTTCGCCGATACCCGTCGACTGAAGCGCCTCGCGCTCTGCGAGCACGCGCTCCACCTCTGCTGCATCCGTGCTCGTTCCGCGTCCCAGCATGCTTGCCAACTCATGAAGTGCACCCGGCTTGTCCAGCTTCGCGCCCTTCGAGTCTGGCGCGGACGAGGACCTGCGGATGGCGATGCGGTCGGGGCTGAGGAGTTCGGCGAGTCGCATTGGGTTCCCGGGACCTCGAAGAGCGCGCCCCACCCCCACCGCAAGGGCGCGTCTTCAAGTTGCGAAGGACTGTCTACCTTCCTTCCTTCTACTCGTCTTCGGCACCTTCTGGAAGGAGCCGCTCTGAGGCGCGCTCTGCGCCCTTCTTCTTGGCGACGATGACGCCGTTCGTCTTGCGAATCTGCGCCTCCAGTTTGTCAATCACCTTGTCGATCGACGCATACATGTCCTCCGACGTTTCCGCTGCGTGGAAGTGCTCACCGCCTGCGTGTACATCAACCTCGGCTGATTGAATGGTCTTCTGGCACATCAAGGTGACGTGCCCCTTCATGGGTTGGCGCAGGAACTTCTGCAGCTTGCCGACTTTGTCCTGTGCGTAGGACTTCATGGACTCGGTGGCTTCCATCTGTCGGAACGTGATCGCGATGTTCATCCATACACTCCCTTCGGTGGCTCGGCACGGGCGCGTCGCTCGCGATGCGGGCTGACTCGCAAGCTCATGCCTTCACTCCAGTCGGTCGCCCGGCGCGGGCAAGTCGTTCGCCCTTCCGGCTCAGAACTTCGTCGCGGCCTCCATCACCGCCACCTCACTCAAAAAGGATAACGCCACGCGCGAAAAAGAAACGTGAATCTTGCACCGACGTCGCGTCGCGCGATCCCGTGTGAAATGCGATTTCGTGCCATCGCGCAGCTCGGCCGCCGTCCAGCTCCGGGAGCGGATGCCGTCGCACGACGAGTCGCATGAATTCGGCGCACAAACCGGGCAATTTCAAGCAGGTTCCGCGCGATGAAGCTCCTTGCCCCCCGCCGTGGCCGGCCGTCGGACTCCTCACCCAAGGCGGGGACTGCGTCAGGAGATCACGACGGCGGAGGCGTTACCGTAGTAGCCGAGCGATGTCACGACGATGTGGCGTGGTCGCGATGGAGCATGGCCGGCTTCCATTCGCCCGAGCGTGCCGCCGTTCCGCGCGTACACCGCTGCGGCCACCGCGAGCGCGCCCGACGCGCCGAGTGACTCGCCGACGAGCTTCTTCGGAGCGAAGACGTTCGCGGTCCTGCCGATCGAACCGTGGATGGCGCCGAGCTCCGCGGCGTCGAATGGTGCGAGGCCCGACAGACCGGAGACCACGAGGTCGACGTCCTTCGCGGCCACGTCCGCGCTCTCGAGCGCCTGCTCGATGGCGGCGCCCATGGCTTCCTCGGACGGGTGAAGGAGCGCGTCGTCCTTGGGGGCAGAGAAGTGTGTCCCGTAGCCGGTGACGCGCGCGAGGATCGTCGCGCCGCGCGACTCCGCGGAGAGCTCCGGCTCCAGGCACACCATCGCCGCGCCTTCGCCGAGGCAGAAGCCCGGTGAGCGCAGCGCGCCGAGCTTCTTGAACGCGAGGAACAGCGCCTCGCACATGGCCTCGCCGCCGCCCGTGATGAGCGCGTCCGCGCGCCCGCTTGCCAGGTGCACCTCCGCGATCCCGATGGCGTCGAGCGCGCCCGGGTTGCCGTTCGACACGCTCACGTTGAGCGCGCGCAGATCTTCCCAGATGCTCACGTAGCCCGCGGCGCTGTTGGAGACCGTGTTCGGGAACTTCGCGGGGTTGATGTAGCGAGCGTCCTCGAGGAGGGCCACGCGATCGAGCTCCGTGATCGCCTCGAGGCTGCCGTACGCGTTCGAGCACACGAAGCCAACCTTCGTGGGCTCGCTTCTCTGCCACTGTCCGTTCGCCTTGAACCCGACGTCGTGCAGGCACATGCGGGCGGCCACGATGAGCAGCTTCGTGATGCGGTCGAGCGTGCGGAGCCCCTTGTCGCCGAGCAGCACGGTGGGGTCGAAGCCGAGAACCTCGACGACGTTCGGCGCGTCGTACGCGGCGGAATCGAAGGCCTGGAGGTCCTTCGGCGGTGAAGGTCGTGTGGGCGCGCCAAGAGCGAGGGCGGCGAAGAAGAGGTCCTTGCCCATGCCTGCTGCGGAGAGCACGGAGAGGCCGGTCACGGCCATGCTGCCACGTGCGCCGCGCATCGCCGTCACGAAAGCACCCTCGCCGGCAGACCGAGCTCGGGCACCTTGTATGGCCGCGAGAAGCAGGTCACGGCGTTGTACCCGCCGAACGCCAGCGAGTTGTTGAGGATGATGTCCGCCTTGCCCTCGCGCGCGACGTTCGCGACCACGTCCACGTCGCACTCGGGGTCCGGGGTCTCGAAGCCGATGGTGGGCGGATACACGCCTGTCTCGAGCGTGAAGACACACCCGGCTGCCTCGAGCGCGCTCGCTGCGCCCATGCAGTGGCCGAGCATGCTCTTCATGCTGGAGATGGGGACGCGCCTGCCGCGGAAGACGTCGTGCATTACCTTGGTCTCGGCCACGTCGTTCGCCTTGGTGCCCGTGCCGTGCGCGTTCACGAAATCCACGGCGTCGGGCGTGATACCGGAGCGTGCGATCGCCTGACGCATCGCCTCGATCGAGCCCGCCGCGTCTGGATGCGGACGCGTGATGTGGTAGCCGTCGCACGTGAGGCCCATGCCGAGCACCTCCGCCTGCGCTGCGGCGTTGCGTCTGACGGCGTGCGCTTCGGACTCGAGCACGAGGACTGCCGCGCCCTCGCCGAGGATGAGTCCCTCGCGGTTCTTGTCGAAGGGGCGACAGCGTTCTTTGGCCATGGCGGCGAGCCGCACGAAGCCTGCGAACTGCAGCTCCTGGAGCAGCTCCGCGGCGCCGCACACGACCACGTCCGCGCGGCCCATGCGAATGAGATCCGCACCGAAGCCGATGGCGTAGTTACCCGCTGCGCATGCCGCGGGCAGCGTGGAGACCAGGCCAGAGACGCCGAGCGCGCGCGCCACGTGGATCGGAAGCAGCGTGGAGCCGTAGCGCGGAATGTCCGCGCGGTTGATCGCGCCTTCGCCGCTCTTGATCCACGCGCCCTCGAGATCGCCGAGGAGCGCGCCTTCACCCATGGTCGTGCCCATGACGACGGCGACACGCGTTCCACCGAGCGCCTCGTCCGAGATCGCGGCGTCCTTCGTCGCGAGGCGCGCGGCGGCGACAGCCATGTGCGCGCAGCGGCCGGCGTTGCGGGCCTCGGCGTGGGTCATGTGATCTTCGGCGCGGAAGTCCTTCACCTCGCCAGCGATGTCGCGGCCGAGATCGCCCGCGGCGAACGCGCCCAGCTTGGAGAGGCCGGTGCGTCCCGCGCGAAGGCTTTCATAGAACGCCTGCTTGCCGATCCCGATGGAGCTGACGACGCCCACGCCGGTGATGAAGACGCGGGGACTGCCGGTCGCGCCGGCCGATCCTTGCCGGTAGCTCTGCACGACGCGGGTGTATAGCCCCGTCACATGTTCATCGCACCTGAGAAAAAGCGGTGTGGTTTCTTTGCGACACCTTCGCCCTCCGCGCTTCCCCAGGCGCGAAGAAGGCTTCGCGGGCCGCGCGGACTCCGTTGGCAGAAAAAACGTCGCACTGCATCATTTGCGGCAATCGGAGCTTGCGCCGGGTGACTGCCCCAACTACATGCCGTTCCCGTCAGATTTTGCCCGGATCTTGCAGTGTCGTCCCGGGGACCCCGATTTCGACTCGCCCTCCTCTTCAGATGACGCATCCTCGCAACACCCTCAACGAAGCTATTCGCGCGCTGTCCTCGGACACGAAGCGCGGGTTCTCGTTTGTTCGTTCGGAGGGTGGGGAGCGCACGTTTTCGTTCGCGGAGATCGCGACGGAGGCCGGGCGGCGCGCGTCTGCGCTGCATGACGCGGGGCTCCGCGCAGGCGATCGCGTCGTGTTGATCGTGCCCGAGCCCCAGGACTTCGTCCTCTCGTTCCTTGGCGCGGTCGCGGGGGGGCTGGTGCCCGTGCCGATGTTCCCGCCATTCGCGGCGCGCGATCTCCGGGTATTCGAAGACGGCATCGAGCACGTCTCGCGCATCTCCGGGGCGAAGGCCCGCGTGACCACGGCGTCGCTCGATCTGAAGCTCGCGCCGCTCGCGGCGAAGGACACGGCGCCGGTGATCACGACGGAGTCGCTCGCCGCCCACGGTCACGTCGCGGAGCTCGCGGACGTATCGCCCGACAGCCTCGCGTTCCTTCAGTTCACGTCGGGCAGCACGTCGCGCCCCAAGGGCGTCATGGTGTCCCACCGGAACCTGGCCGCGAACGCGAAGGCGTTCATGCACGAGGGCCTGCGCAGCGATCCCGCGATCGATCACGGGGTGAGCTGGCTCCCGCTCTTCCACGACATGGGGCTCATCGGCTTCGTCGTGGGCCCGCTCTTCGCGGACGTGCCCGTCACGTTCATTCCCACCGCGACGTTCGTGCGCCGACCTCTCATCTGGCTCGAGACCATCACGAAGAAGCGCGGCACCATCACCTACGCACCGAACTTCGCCTACGAGCTCGTCGCCAAGCGACTGAAGCCGACGGACACTGCGGGCCTCGATCTCTCGTCCCTTCGACACGCGGGCTGCGGCGCGGAGCCCATCTCGGCGAGCACGCTCCGCACGTTCGCGGACAAGCTCGCACCCGCCGGGTTCAACCCGAAGGTGTACTTGCCGTCGTACGGCATGGCGGAGTCCACGCTCGCGGTGACGTTCGGCGGCTTCCAGCGTGGCGTGCGCGTGGACGTCGTCTCGGCCAAGGAGCTCGAGAAGGGTCGTGCGTCGGCGGCAAAGCCGCAAGCGGAGCAAACGGAAGCTGATCGCGCCCTCGACATCGTGTGCTGCGGCGGTGCATTCGCCGGTCACGAGATCGCGATCTGGGGCGAAGACCGCGCGGTTGTGGCCGATGGCGTGGTGGGCCACATCGTGATCCGCGGGCCCAGCATCTGCGAGGGATACTTCGGTGACGCGGAGCGCACGTCTGCGACGTTCGCGCAGACCGGCGCTTCAGGTTCGGGCGGTTCGGTCGCTTCAGGCGCGGCGAATGGAGGCTGGCTGCGAACGGGCGATCTTGGCTACATGAAGGACGGCGAGCTCTACGTGTGCGGTCGCGAGAAGGACCTCATCATCGTTCGCGGCCGGAACTACTACCCGAGCGACATCGAGTGGGCCGTGTCCGAGGTCGACGGCGTGCGCAAGGGCGCGGTCGTCGCGTTCAGCGTTCGCGGCGATGCGGGCAGCGGCCCGTCCGTCGCTTCCAGCGCGACCGGCGCGTCCAGCGCGTCCCCGCCCACCACGAGCGGCGAGCGGCTCATCGTCGCGGCCGAAGCGGCGACCTCGGATCCCGCAGCGCTGCGCGCCGAGATCGTACGCGTGCTGCTCGAGCGGTTCTCGCTCTCCGCGGAGTCGGTGGAGCTTCTCAGCCCGAGCGGCCTTCCGCGCACGTCGAGCGGCAAGCTGCAGCGCGCCAAGACCAAGGACCTCTATCGCACCGGCGGCCTACCCAGGCTCCGCTCCGAGCGCTCGGAGCGCTCGGAGCAGCTCTCCGTCACTCCAGAGACCCCATGAAACGGCAAGACCTCATCGACCTCTTCTCCAGGACCGCGGCGGAAGTCACCGAGCGCGAGTTCGCACCCATCGTCGAGTCGACCGTCATCGCCGAGCTGGGCATCGACTCCCTCGGCATGCTGGAGATCATCGGCTCGCTCGAGCGCGACCTCAAGATCCACATCCCCGATGAGAACCTCGCGACCATCTCGACCATCAAAGAGCTCATCGACGAGGTCGAGCTACGTGCGGGTGCGGGCGCGGCCGGCGCAAGCGCAGGCTCCTGATGAACCAGATTCCCCAGATAATTTACCCGCCCTTTGCATTTCGGTACACAAGCGTTCAGCGATTTCTTATAGAAAGGCCGTCACCATGAGTCAGTCCAATCTGAAAGAGGAGCTTCGTGCGTTGATCTCTGAAATCAGCGAGATCGACGTCATCCCGGACAACACCTCCTTCAAGGACCTCGGGATTGATTCGATGATGGGCGTCGAGATCGTCGCCGCCATCGAGCGCCAGTACAAGATCAAGGTCGCCGATGCAGAGCTCGTGAAGGTGACGACGCTGGACTCGAGCTTCGAGCTCGTGACCGAGAAGCTCACGCAGATGGCCGTCGGCGTCGGCGCGGCTGCCCAGACTGCCTAGGAGCCTGAGCCCCAGGTTCGCATGTGTTCCGGGATCGGGAGCGGGGGCTCTTCTGATCGTTGTGGAGGTGGCGGTGTCTTCGGACGGCCGCACTCGGTGG
>JANXLV010000084.1 GCA_025355005.1 Myxococcales bacterium
ATCGCTTCGCACGCGAAGAGCGCCGCCAGGTACGGCTCGAGATCCGCCAGCGTGGCCAGCGTCGAGCGGCTCGACTTGATGGGCGCCTTGCGGTCCACGGCCACCGTCGCGGCGATGGGCGCCAGCTCGTCGATCGGCGGCCGCTCGAGGCGCTCGAGGAACTGGCGGGCGTACGGCGAGAAGCTCTCCACGAACCGCCGCTGCCCCTCGGCGTACAGCGTGTCGATGGCCAGCGACGATTTGCCGGCGCCGCTGGGCCCGGTCAGGGCCACCAGCTGCCCGGGAGCCAGGTCGAGGTCGAGCCCGCGAAGGTTGTGCGTGCGGGCGCCGCGGAGACGGACGGGGAGCATGGGACCTGGGATGTATAGTCACCGCGCAGCGGAACGGGAAGGGTCGGCGATCTTGCGCTAGTACTGCTCGCCTCCGTGTCCACGCTCTTCCTCCTTTTCCTCCTCTTCCTCGCTGGCCTCGTGGGCGGCGCGCTCAACGCCGTCGCAGGCGGCGGCTCGTTCGTGGCCTTCCCCGCGCTCCTCTTCTCAGGCCTCTCCCCCGTCATCGCCAACGCGACCACTGCTGCGGGCCTTCTCCCCGCGAGCTTCATGAGCGGCTTCGCGTACCGCAAGGACTTCACCTACGACCGCCTCTTCCTCGTCCTCGCCGCCGCCAGCACCGTCGGTGGCATCCTCGGCGCGGCGATCCTCCTCGGCACGAAGGAGTCCACGTTCGAGCTCGCGCTCCCGATCCTCCTCGCGTTCGCGTCACTCGTGTTCACGTTCGGCGGTGGCGCGATCGCTCGCCTCGGCAAGCTCGCGCAGAATGCTGGCGGGCTCCTCGTCGTGTTCCTCGTGCAGGTGGTGATCGCGACCTACGGCGGGTACTTCGGCGGTGGCATGGGCATCCTGATGCTCGCGACGTTCGCGTTCGTGGGGCTCACGGACATCCATCGCATGAACGGGATGAAGAGCTCCCTCGCCGTGCTCATCAACGGCGCCGCGGTCGTGCTCTTCGCCTTCACGCACAAGGTCGTCTTCTACCCGTGGCTCGCCGTCGCGCTCGGCGGCGTCACCGGCGGCTACTTCGGTGCGCGCATCGCCAGGCGCATCCCCGCGACGAAGGTCCGTCGCTTCGTGATCGTCTACGGGTGGGGGATGACCGCATACTTCGCGTGGCGAACGTATGCACAACACCCGTGAGCTCCCTCCGAGCTACGCGGGGAGCACGATGCGGAAGCACGCGCCACGCTCGGTCGCCACGAGCGCGATGGTGCCGCCGTGCGCCTGCATGATGCGCTTCGCGAGCGCCAGGCCCAGGCCCGTGCCTCCCGCGCGACCCGTCACGAGAGGGTCGAAGATCCTCGTAGCGATATCGGTGGGCACGCCTGGACCGTCGTCACTCACGAGGATCACCGTGCCGGTGTCGCCCGCGCTGGCTCGCGTGACGATCTGAGGGGCGCGCGGCGCGCAGATCGCGATGGCGTTGTCGTAGAGGACCGCGAGCACGCGAGCAAGCAGACCTGGATGCGCGCGCACCCGGAGCGTCGACGGCGTGAGCTCGTCGGTATAGTGGACGTGAAGATCCTCTCCGAGGGATGCACGCGCATGTACGATGATGTCGGCAAGGAGCGACGGCTCCGCCTTGGCCGGCTCGCCTCGTGCGAGCGACATGAGGTCGTCGACGATCTCTTGCGCGATGCGGGTGTGGCGCTCGATCTTGGCGAGGTGCGGGGCGCTCGTCGCCGGTGAGAGCTTCGCCAGATATGCGCTCGTGGCCACGACTTGCAGCGCATTCCGAAGCTCGTGGGCGATCTCCGCCGCGATCTCTCCGATCGCGATCAGACGCGCGTGCTCCGTGGTTACGCCGTCCACGATCACCGAGCTTAATCTTTGCGCCCACCCAAGTCCACCAGCACTTCTGTGTCGCCTGGGCGCCATTTCAGTTCACCGGCTTGTCTGGGCTTGTCTGGGCTTGGCTGCTCTTTTGGACGGTCATTTCGTTAGTGTTCCGTTAGTCTTTCCGCATACCCTCGCGCTGGGGGTGGACGAGGCATAGAGACGTAGACGTTGGCTTCCCCCATGGCCGCCCCCCCGAACGAGTCGAAGATTGCCGCGGGCACCATGCTCGTAGGCAAGTACCGCGTCGTTCGCGAGATAGGCCGCGGAGGTATGGCCGCCGTCTACGAAGCCGAGCAGCTGACCATCGGCAAGCACGTCGCCGTGAAGGTCCTGGCCTCCGAGCTCAGCGCGTCGAGCATCGTGATCGAGCGCTTTTTCCGCGAGGCGCGCGCCGCGGCCAGCGTGAAGAGCCCGCACATCGTCGACGTGTACGACTCCGGTCGCCTGGAGGACGGGCGCCCGTACATCGCCATGGAGCTGCTGGAGGGCGAGTCCCTCTACGATCGCATGGCCCGGATCCGCCTCTTCGACCTCTCATCGACCATCAACATCATCTGCCAGTGCGCGAAAGGCCTGCAAAAAGCCCACGGCGCGGGCATCGTCCACCGCGATCTCAAGCCCGAGAACATCTTCCTCCTCAAGAACGAGGAAGGTGAGGAGGTGGTGAAGCTCCTCGACTTCGGGCTCGCCAAGTTCTACGCGCCCGTGAATCCGGACGAGGCAACGAAGCGCCTCACGCGCGAGGGCGCTGTGTTCGGTACGCCCGCGTACATGTCGCCCGAGCAAGTGAAGGGGCAGGGCAACGTCGACCAGCGCGCTGACCTCTGGGCGCTTGGCTGCATGGCGTACGAATGCCTGACGGGTCGCCCGGTCTGGAACATGGATCAGGGCGTCGCCATGACCTTCGCGGCCATCGCGACCTCGCCCATCCCGATGCCGTCGGACCTTCGTCCCGACCTCCCGCACGAGTTCGACACGTGGTTCAAGAAGGCGCTCGAGCGCGATCCGAACAACCGCTTCCAGACTGCACGAGAGCTGTCGGATGCGCTGCTCCACATCGACGGCGCAGCCGCTCCGTCAGGGTCCAGCCCGCACGCGCTGATGCTCAAGAACAGCGCGTCGAATCCGATCGTCGAGCTCTCGAGCGACGCGCTCAACACCGAACGGCCGCCCGCTTTGTCGCCTCCGGGTGCTGCGGGCAGCTCTCCCGTTCCTCTCGCCGCCGCATCATCACCCAGAGGCGCTGCGCTCTCGGGTCCGTTCACGTCGATCCCCGGACCCACGTCGTGGCCTTCACAGGTCTCGGCGGATCAGTCCGGTCGCGTGAAGCTCTCCGACATCACGGCCAACATCCGCGGCGACCAGATCCCCGGCTCCGGAAGCGAGATCCGCAGGACCTCCCCGCTTCGCCTCACGCTCTCCAGCATCCTCGCCGCATGCGCGCTCGGCGGGGCCGCGTTCGTGTACGTGCGATTCCTCGGTCCCCAGGTCACCACGCCCACGGTCGTCTCCACCGCGTCGGCTGCGTCGTCGATGGAGGTGCCACCAACCGAGCCGCCGGTATTCGAGGAAGAGCCCAAGTACTTCGGCGCGCTCTCCGAGGGACAGAAGGCGTTCTCCGCCGGTGACGTCAGCCTCGCCAAGCACAAGTTCGAGGAGGTCGCCGCGCTTCCCGGTGGCAGCGCGATCGCGAAGCTCTTCATCGATCAGGTGACACCGGCGCAGCAAGGCCCGTGCAGGCTGTCGGCGTTCTCGCATCCGCGCTTCGCCATCACCTCGCCCGCAGGTCGTCCCACGGTCGCGCCGAACGCCAAGGGCGCGGTCGTTGCGTGGACGGATCGCCACGGCCTACGCGATCGTGAGCACGTCTTCTCCGTCACGCTCGATCAAGCGGGCACACCCATCACCGCCGTTCGCGATCTCACGCCGGAGGCCACGGAGGCATCGCGCCCCGGGCTCCTCGCCAGCTCCGACGCGCTCGCGCTGGTCTACTGGGACGCGAAGGGCCGCGAGTCTGGCGTCCGCGTGCGCTCGCTCCAGCAGGACGGTCACATCGCGCGGGAGAGCATCCTGGTCGGCGGCGCGCACGAGGGGCAGTACTGGCCCTCGATCGAGAAGGCGCTCGATGGCTACTGGGTCGTCTGGCAAGACAGCCGCGACAAGGACGGCGACGACATCTTCATCCGCAAGCTGGACAAGAACATGGACACCGTCGGGCCAGAGACGCGCCTCACGGACTACCTGCCGAAGGCGCGGGGCCTCAAGATCGACAACGCCCGCGTGCCCAGCGTGGCCGTCGCGGCGAACCAGCTCTTCGTCACGTACAAGCTCGAGAAGGACTCGTCGCGGCAGATCATGCGCATGCGTCTTCCCGTGAACTCTCAAGGCTTCGCGATGGGCCTGGATGACAAGGACAAGGACGCGCAGAAGAACGAGCGCGTCGCTGGCGATACGCTCTCCGTCTCCGAGGACAAGTCGTCCCCCGACAACCCGCAGATAGCGTGTGGGCGCGCGGGCTGTTTCATCGCGTGGCACGTCGACGGCGGCGGCGCGATGGCCGCGCGAATCGACGCGAAGGACGGCAAGGTCATCTGGAAGCAGCGCATCAGCGACCGCGCCACGCGCCCCGCCATCGTCGACGGCGCCGAGGGTCAGGTCATGGTCGGCTACTACGAGGGCGGCAAGGTGAAGGTCGCAAACTTCACGCTCGACGGCGTCGGCCCAGCCTCCACGATCGCAAAAGTCTCCGGCGACCACGCGCGTCCCTGGCTTGCTCCTGGCACCCAGAAGGGCGAGTACTGGATCGCATGGGAGGACCTCGAGGCGGGTCGAAGCGAGCCTTACGTCGCCCGTATTGTCTGCAAGTGAGCTCGTGACGTCGTGAGCGTCACCAGATGGAAGGGATGGAAGCGCGGCATCGAGCCGCTCGCCGTGGCGCTGCTCACGACCGTGCTGGTCACGGCGCTGTCGATGTATCTTGCGACGTCCTGGGTCGCAGTGGGTGTCGCTCTGGTGTTCCTCGGTGCGACGTGGATGATGGTGCTGCGTCGCAACGACGACGACGTCCTCCGCTACGGCCTCGGGCTCGGTGGGCTCATCGCCGGGCGCTCCGAGAGTGAGCGCAGCGTGCCGCACATGGCTCGCGCGGCGTTGCGGGCCATAGCTGTCGCGTCGCTGTTCGGCGTCCTCACCTTCGTACCGTTCTACTTCGGCTTCCTCCGGTTCTGGCACCCGCGACACAGCTTCTCGCTGGGAATGCCATGGATGGAGCTCCTCTCTCTCTGTGCCGGGCAGCTCCTCGTGATCGCGTTGCCGGAGGAGGCGTTCTACCGCGGCTACGTGCAGTCGCGCCTGGACGAAGTCTTCCCCGCGCGTCTCCGCATCCTGGGCGCGGAGATCGGGCCGAGCCTCCTCATCACGAGCGTCGTCTTCGCGCTGGGCCACCTCGCCACGGTGCACAGGCCCGCGCGCCTCGCGGTGTTCTTTCCGTCGCTCCTGTTCGGGTTCCTGCGCGCGCGAACGGGGGGCGTGGGCGCCGGTATCGTCTTCCACGCGATGTGCAACGTCTACTCGGACCTTCTCGGTCGCGGCTTCGGCGTGTATTAGTCCACTCGTGAAACGGGCAGCGCTCTTCGACATGGACCGCACGCTCGTGCGGAAGGAGACGGCGAGCCTCTACGTGCGGTACCAGCACCGTATCGGCGAGGCGCGCCGGCGTGACCTCCTGAAGGTGTCGCTCTGGGCGCTGCAGTACACGCTGGGCATCCTGGACGTGGCGACCGTGGCGGAGCGCGTGGTGGCGGGTTATCGCGGCACCGACGAGGACGCGCTCACGAAGAAATGCGAGACGTGGTTCCAGTCCGATGTCCTCCCTCACGTGTGCGAGCTGGGGCGCCGCGCGGTGCAGGAGCACCATGACAAGGGTGACCATGTGGCGATCGTCACGGGCGCATCGCCGTATGCCACGAAGCCGCTCGCCGCGCTGCTCGACATCCGCCACATCGTCACATCCCGCTTCGAGGTCTCCACGGAGGGAAAGCTCACCGGCAAGGTGGAACAGCCGCTCTGCTTCGGCCATGGAAAGCTGGTCCGCGCGCGGCGGTTGGCCGAAGAGCTCGGCTTCGAGCTCAAAGACGCTGTATTCTACACGGATTCCATCACGGATCTCCCGCTCCTGGAGGCCGTCGGTGAGCGCGTGTGCGTGAACCCCGATCCGCGTCTGCGCAGGCTTGCGCGAGCGCGTGGGTGGAAGATAGAACGCTGGTAGCGGAAGGGCTACCACCATGCTGGGTCTCCTGGTCGACGACATCGTGCAGCGAGCGCTCGCGGAGGATCTCTCCGGCGGGGACGTGACGACCGAGGCGTGCATCGAAAAGCGCGCCGAGGCGATGGCCTATGGAGCTGCGCGCAGCGCCATAGTGGCATGCGGCATCGACGTGGCGCGCCGCGCATTCGCGCTGGTGGATCCCACAGTGGTGTTCGAGCCGCTCTCGCGCGACGGCGACGACGTGGAGGCCGGGTCGCCGCTCTTCTGCGTGAAGGGCTCGGCGCGCTCGATCCTGATGGCGGAGCGCACGGCGCTGAACCTGATCCAGCGCATGAGCGGGATCTCCACCACCACACGGAAGTACGTGGAGGCCGTTCCGGCGGACTGCCAGACGCGGATCACCGACACGCGCAAGACCACGCCTGGCCTACGCATGCTCGAGCGCTACGCCGTGCGCACCGGCGGCGGGCACAACCACCGCGAGAACCTGGGCTCCGCGATCCTCATCAAGGACAACCACATCGCCGCGTGCGGCGGGATCGAGCAGGCCATCACGCGCGCCAGGAGTCGCGCGCCTCACACGAGCCGCATCGAGTGCGAGGTGGATTCGCTCGCGCAGCTGGACCAGGCGCTCGCCGCCGGCGCCGACATCGTCCTCCTCGACAACATGGATACGGAGACCGTGAAGGCCGCCGTGCTGCGCGCGAAGGGAAAGGCCCTCACCGAGGCCTCGGGCGGCATCACGCTCGCGCGCGTCACGGAGCTCTCGCGGGCCGGCGTGGATCTCATCTCCGTCGGCGCGCTCACGCACTCCGTCACCGCTGCGGACATCGGGCTCGACTTCTCCTGATCGCGGGAAGCAGAGCCCCGGAGCGCGGCATCTATCCGGACCTCACCCTCGCAGAGGCGAAGATCCGCGAGCGCGGCGGGTCGCTCGGCATCCCGTTGCACATGAGCGCGCGTACCGGCTCCACGAACGACGACGCGAAAAAGGCCGCGAAGGGCGGGGCTCCACACGGCGCCACCTGGGTCGCCGAGTCGCAGGACAGCGGACGCGGTCGCCAGGGTCGCGCGTGGCTCTCGCCGCCGGGCGAGAATCTGCTGTTCTCGGTGCTGCTGCGCGTGCAGTGCCCCGCGGTGCGTCTGCCGCAGCTGGCGATCTGCGCGGGGCTGTCCGTGGTGGAGACCGCGCAGGCGCTGCTGCCATCCGCGAAGGTCGGCCTCAAGTGGCCGAACGACGTGTGGGTGGGAAAAAGGAAGCTCGCCGGCATCCTGGTCGAGTCATCATTCGCGCGCGCGGAGGTGCAGAGCGTGATCATCGGAATCGGCATGAACGTGCACGGCCGCGAGCTCCCGGAAGATCTGCGCGACATCGCCACGTCGCTCGCGCTCGAAGGCGCTCACGCGCTGGATCGCGGCGCAATCCTCGCGGATCTGCTCGTCCGGCTCGATCACGACATCGTGCACGTGGCGGGCAGGGGGCTCGGCATGGTCCACGCGCGCATCGCCAAAGTGGATGCGCTCCGTGGCCTTCACGTCGACACGGGGGAGATCTCCGGCGTCGCGGAGGGCATCGACGCCGAGGGTCGCCTCGTGGTCGTCACCGACGCTGGCAAGAAGGAGCGTCTGGTTTCAGGCGAGGTCCACCTGAAGAGTGTTCGCGCGCCGGCGTGACGCCATCGAGGTCGGCCTCGGTCGTCATGGTCGGGTGCGCCAGCGCAGCCGTGTAGCAAGCGCTCGTGCCACCTGGCACCCTGAAGCATCCTGACGTGAGCGCAGCCATGACGATGAGGACAGCGAGGGGCCGCGAACCCCTCCGTGCCGGATCTGGTGAAGGTCGGCGAAGCAGCGCATGGCGATCTCGCATCGATGCCGTAACATCGAAGGGTGACACCGGAAGAAGAGCTCGCGCACCTCCTTCGACCCGCAGGCGGCGGCCTCTACCTGGTCTCCACGGGCCGGGACGAGCAGCTCGCGCTCCAGCGAAAGTTGTATGATGCATCTACCGACGCGGACGTGGACGCGAAATGGCGCGCGACGCTCGGACGTATCGCGACAGCGAAGGCGTGCGTCCTGGGCATTCCGTCCGACGTGGGCGCGGGCTTCCGGCGAGGCGCGAACCTGGGCCCGCAGGCGATCCGCACGCGCATGCTGCTCGAAGATCCCGCCTATCCGGACTACGCGAAGACGCACGGCATCATCGACATCGGCGACGTGTTCTGCGTGCCGCAGCTGCTCTCCGACGAGATGCTCGCAGATGACCAGAAGGCCCGCGCGCGCGCCGCGCTCTATCCCACGCTCCCCCCGTCCGAGCGCGATGCGCTACCCGTGTCTCCGCTCTCGATCGCCGAACGGGCGTGGAACCTCGTCTTCGCGCTGAACCCCGACGTCAGGCCCATCACGCTTGGAGGAGATCATTCCACCGCGTGGCCCGTGGTCGCGGCGCTGCATGCGCGCGAGCGCACGCCGTTTGGCATCGTGCAGATGGATGCACATACCGATCTCCTGAAGGAGCGCCTCGGCATCAAGATGTGCTTCGCCACGTGGTCGTACCACGCGAACGAGCTGCTCGGCCGCAATGGCCGCCTGACGGAGGTCGGCATCCGCGCCACGCGCAAGGATCGCGGCGTGTGGGAAGCAGATCTCGGCGTGCGGCAGTTCTGGGCCGACGAATGCAACCGCGACGAGGCGAAGGCGATCGACGCGATCGTCGCGCACGTGAAGAGCACCGGCGTGAAGGCCATCTACTTCTCGAACGACATCGACGGAACGGACGCCGCCTTCGCCGACGCCACGGGCACACCTGAGCCCAACGGCCTGCGGCCCGACTTCGTCGTGGACCTGATTCGCCGCCTGGGCAAGGAGCTCACGATCCTGGGCGCAGACGTGATGGAAGTCGCACCACCGCTACGCGACGATCCCACGATGACCGTCTCGCTAGCCGTGCGCTACCTCCGCGAGTCCCTCACCGCCATGCTCGGCTAGCGGGCATCGCGCATGGCGCGTCCGCACCTGAGGCCCCTAGCCTTCGTTCTTGACGGCTTCGGAGGCGTTGCGGTCCGCGAGGAGCTTGGCAGTCTCGGCTTCTTGCGCTTCCTGCAGCTGGCGGGCGTGCTCCAGCTCGAGGGCGGCTTCCTTGCCGATGTCGTCCTCGCGCGGGATCCAGCCGGTGATGGCCGTGATGATCTTCTCCGCGGTCTCGAAGAAGCGGACCGCGCGGAGCGGGCCGTTCATCCAGCCGACGGTGATGCAGTACGCGCGATCGTAGGGCGCCGAGTGATGGAGCTGGTGGTGCTCCTTCGTGAGGATGAGCCGCACGCGCTGGAGGAACGCGGCGATGGCCGGGGGCTGATCCATGTGCCCATACTTGTGGATCTGGCTGGTGAACGCGATGAACAGGGACCACGAAATGCACGCCATGCCGAAGAACGTGGCAACCAGGCCGTGCTCCCCGTCGTCGAACACGCGCATCAGGTAGATCCCCGTGCTGGTGCTGATCACGGTGAGCGCGAAGTTGTGGCCGTTCGTCTCCACGAAGTCGTGGCGGGTGATCGCCTTCTGATCGACGTGGTGCTCACGGAAGGTGCGGATCGCGAGGCGACCCAGGATGGGCGTGTCGACACCACCCCACGTGTCGAAGCCCCAGTGGAAGAGGCCCGACGTGAAGTCCGCCGCGAGGATGCCGCAGAAAATGGCCAGGGGAGCCCACCAGCCCGAAGGCGCGCTGTGCGCGAGGCGCCACACGAGCCAGCCTGCAAGGCCGGTCGCGAGCATCATGCCGCCGAGCTCATACGCGCGGTGTCCGGCTGTGTAGCCAGAGGCCAACTCTTGTGAGTCTTTTCGGCGCGTTCCGGGTGACGACATGGTGGCTCCAGGCGAGAATCGCAACCGAGCGGCTCGTTTACAAGCGCAATGTGTCGGTATTGCAGATTTCTGACAGGGCTACGCCCGACGGCGCGCGCCGGATGCAGGATCGGTGTAAAACCCGCGACATGCGCGCCTCTCGCTCCTCCTCTTTTGCCCTTGCCCTGGTGCTCTCACTCTCGCTCGGGGCGGCGTGCTCGCCCGCGGAGAAGCCCGCCTACGTGCCCGTGCCAGTGGTCGATGCTGCTCCGCCTCCTCCGACCGCGCTTGTCGTGGACGCGGGCGTCGCGCCGCCGCCGATCGAGAATCCGGACGACGAGGCGATCGCAAAGGCCGAGAAGGACTTCGTGGATCTCGTCGCGCGCACGTGGCCGGAGACCGCAACCACGCTCGGCTTGCACGACAAGGACGACGAGCTCGACCCGCGCGATCAGAAGTCCTGGGACAAGGCCCTGGCCGACGAAGACGCGATGCTCACCGATCTGCGCGAGCGCTTCAAGGCGCCCAAGGCGAGCAAGACCGCGCGCATCAACCTCGAGATCATGCAGCACTGGCTCGCGCTCAACGTCCGGTATGCGCGCGTGCAGCGCCCGCTCCAGCGCTCGCCTTCGATCTACAACACCTCCCTCAACGCGCTCTTCCTCATGACCGCGCGCGAGTATGCGCCCGCCGACGTGCGCGCGAAGAACGTCATCGCGCGCCTGGAGCGCATCCCGGCAGTCATCAAGGCCGCCAAGCAGAACCTGCTCAACCCGCCGAAGGTGTGGACGCAGGTCGGCATCGAGGAGGCCAAGGCGGCGAAGTCCTTCTTCGACGACATCAAGCCGTTCCTCGTGAAGTCGCTCCCGAACGACAAGCCGCACGTGGAGACCGCGCTCAAGAACGCGACCGCCGCGTACGAGGATTACGTGAAGTTCCTCTCGACCGACGTGATGAAGCGCTCCAACGGCGGCTTCGCGGCAGGGCGCGAGCTCTTCGACTTCATGCTGCGCGAGGACTTCGGCATCGACGATAACGCGGACCAGATCCTGGCGACCGGCAAGCGCGTGTTCGAGCAGACGGACGCGCAGATGACCGAGGTGGCGAAGCGCCTGGATCCCAAGGCCAAGGGCTGGCCCGACGTCATCAAGAAGCTGAAGGGCAACCATCCGAAGGCCGACGATCTGCTCTCGTCCTATCGGACCGAGGTGCTGCGCGCGAAGAAGTTCCTGGCGGACAAGGACGCCATCGCATTTCCACCGGGCGACGACCTGGACATCATCGACACGCCGCCGTTCCAGCGCAGCACGGTGACGGCCGCATACGATCAGCCGCCGCCGTTCGACAAGGTCACGAAGGGCTTCTTCTTCGTCACGCCGGTCGACAAGACGCTATCGAAGGCGAAGCAGGAAGAGATGCTCCGCGAGAGTGACCACGGCGATCTCGTCGACACCAGCGTGCACGAGGCGTATCCGGGTCACCACCTGCAGCTCTCGTTCGCGCGCCTCCATCCGTCGCCGGCGCGTCGCGTCTCCTCGCCCAGCGTGTTCGCGGAAGGCTGGGCGCTCTACTCCGAGGAGCTCATGAGTGAGCTCGGCTACTACACGGACGAGGAGCGCATGCTGCAGCTCGAATGGACGCTCGTTCGCGCCGCGCGCATCGTGATCGACGTGGGCCTGCACACGCAGGGCATGTCGTTCGAGGACGGCGTGAAGATGCTGACCGACAAGGTGCACCTCGAGCACGAGCTCGCCGTCAGCGAGGTGAAGCGCTACACGACCTCGCCCACGCAGCCCTCGAGCTACCTGATCGGGCGCGAGGCGATCTTCAAGCTCCGCGAGCGCTACAAGGCGAAGATGGGCGACAAGTACACGCTGAAGGCGTTCCACACGGAGGCGCTCTCGCACGGGACCATCGCGCCAGGGATGCTCGGTCGCGAGATCTTCGACTGACACGCCTACCTGCGCCTCGCGAAATAGCGGCTCCTGGACGCGCGCGGGACCCGCTGCTACAAAGCCGGCACCGATGTCGCTTCGCAGGGCCGCGATCTTGATCATGGTGGGTGGAGGCTGCGCCGCGGCGTCCCTCACCGCCGAGCCCGCGGACGCCCGCAACGGGTGCCCCGCAGACATGGTCAAGATCGAGCCGCGCGCCGATGCGCCCGGTGAAGCGCATGCATACTGCATCGATCGCTACGAGGCGAGCCTGGTCACCATCGCCCCAGGCCCGCGCGGCCACGAGACGCCGCACTCGCCGTTCGACTCCATCGCCAAGGACGAGAAGGTCCGGGCCGTGTCGCGCTCCAGTGTCATGCCGCAGGCGTACATCTCGCGCAACGAAGCCGACTCCGCATGCAAGGCCTCGCGGAAGCGCCTGTGCAAGGAGGACGAGTGGGTCCACGCCTGCGAAGGCCGCAACCCCACGACGTTCCCCTACGGCGACGATCACAGGGACGGCTACTGCAACGACTCCGGCAAGGCCCCCGTCGATCTCTTGCATCACGACATGGGTGAGGCCGCAT
This sequence comes from Myxococcales bacterium, assembly GCA_025355005.1. GTDB lineage: Bacteria > Myxococcota_A > Polyangia > Polyangiales > Polyangiaceae > JANXLV01. The sequence goes on from JANXLV010000084.1 coordinate 12,524, forward strand.
ACGCGTCATTCGCCGCCATGAACGATCCGCAGCTGAACCAGGTACCTGGAACGCTTGCCCGCACCGGCAGCCACCCGCACTGCCGCTCTGGGTTCGGCGCGTTCGACATGGTCGGCAACCTGCACGAGTGGGTGGAAGATCCCGGCGGCACGTTCCGCGGCGGCTACTACCGCGACACGCACCTCAACGGTGATGGCTGCAAGTACAAGACCGTCGCGCACGACGCGAGCTACCACGACTACAGCACCGGCTTCCGCTGCTGCGCTGATCTCGGCAGGTAGCGTGCATGGCAGCGATGCTGTGCCGCTCTTTCCGCGCACGGACGCCCACGCGATGGACCAGGCATCGGCTTCGGGGCCCGAGAACAGCGACGCGGTGACGTCGGGAATCTGTGCTCCGAGCGGATCGCTCGTGATGGCGACCGGCGCAGTGAACACGGTGCCGTCAGTCGACGTGACGTACGCGATCTCGTTGTCGGGTGCAGAGAACGGCGCATCGAACGCGGCGTTCGCGGCGTCGTAGCGCTGGTACACGAGCAGCAGGGACCCGTCCTTGCGCGCCACGATGCAGGGCAGATCGTCGTGCGTTGCTGGAGCCGCTAGTCGTGATGCGATATCCCAGCTCGCGCCACCGTTCGCAGAGCGTCGCACGTACAGGTCCTTGTTACCGGTCGCGTTCGAAGCCCAGGCAACGACCAGGTTGCCGGGTGCGCGCTCGGTGATCGTCGGCGCCCAGGAGAGCGAAGATGCGTCGGTGAGCGCCGTGCCAGCACTCCATGTCGACGTGTCGCCCGAGGCGGCGTAGCGGATGCTTCCACCGATCGCGCCGCCGTCGATCAGCGCGCCCTGCCACGTGACCAGATGGAACGTACCGTCGCTAGACTGGACGACGGAAGGATCAAAGTTGGCCTCCTCCGGCGGCGTGATTGCGCGGTCAGCGGTCCAGTCGCGACCGTTCGGAGAAGACTTGAGCCACACGCGATCGTGCCCGTCGCGATTGGGCACGCGGGCAGCGAATCCCACCGCTGTCCGCGATCGCCTTGAACGAGATCGCTCCCGCAGTGCCGCCCACACCGGCCAGCGTCGCCAAAAGCACCGTCGCGCCCTTGTCGAAGCGCGAATCAGGCCGCCTTCGTGATCTGGATGTGCGTCTCCGCGACAGCAAATCCAGCCTCGCCGAGCGACTCACGGATCGCCTGGTTGGTGTCGAAGTACACCTGCCAGTAGTGGTCCGTGTGCGTGTACGGACGGACGGCGAGCAATGGCCCGGCGAGCGTGAGATCGAGGATGGCGACGTCCGGCGCGGGCGTCGTGAGGACGTTGGGGATCTTGGCGATCCGCTACGTGAGGATCGCGATCGCCTTCTTGTGATCGGCGCCGTGCGAGAGCTGGCAGAGGCGGTCCACGCGACGGTGCGGGTTGGTCGTGAAGTTGGAGATGGTGTCGCCGAAGACCTTGCCGTTGCCGACCATCGTTCGGATGTTGTCCGGCGTGTTGAGCGTCGTCACGAACATGCCGACCTCCTCCACCGTGCCGGTGATCCCGGCCACGGTCACGAAGTCACCCTTCTTGAAGGGCCTCAGGATGACGAGGAACGCGCCCGCCGCGAAGTTCCCCAGCAGCCCGGACCACGCCGCGCCGATCGCGAGGCCCGCCGCCGCGAGTAGCCCGGCGAACGAGGTCGTCTCCACGCCCACGAAGCCGAGCAGCACGGCCACGAGCAGGATGTTGAGCAGCACGCTGACGACGCTGTCCGCGTACGCGATGAGCGTGTGCTCCACGGACCGCGCACGGAGGCTGCGCTCCACCCCCTTCTTGATGGCTCCGATGACGAAGCGGCCGACCAACCAGAGGATGATCACGCCAAGCAGCTTGGTGCCGACGTCGAGGCCCTTCTGGTACAGAAGCGGAAGAATCTTGTCCATGTCCATGGGTGCTCGACCTAGCAACGCTTGGTCCACTCACACAAGGACAACCTGAACCGCGAGGGACGGCGGCCTCCACTGACGTGCTGCCTCCGTACATCACGGGGGACCTCGGTCATGGTCATGATCGGCCACTCGGGAACCGAAATTTCCGACGCTGGGCGCTCCGTCTTCATCTATCGCGGTACCGGCAAAGGAGCCATCACACCAGCCACGAAGCTCAGCCCCGCGTGGGATCCGGTCGCAAAGATCGCGAATGCGGCGTTCGGTGTCGGTGACTTCAACGCGGATGGCACGGTGGACGTGGTCCTGGTCGATCGGTGCATCACTGCCGCCGAACGCCCTGCACGCCGCAAGGGCCACGACGCTCCCGAGCACTACAGCAGCGGCTCTCAGTGAGATGGAACGCGGAACCCGCAGTGTTCGGGCCGACCGCCGATGTTGGTATTGCGGCGGCGAGCCCACTCCTGTCCGTAGCGCTCGCGGGGCGTGGTTTTCAGCGCGCGCGGCGGATCAGGAAGGTCGTGCCGCCGCCTCCGCCGCGGAGTCCTCCCTTCCGATGCTGACCCATCTCGTGCTTCGCACGAGCGCCAGAATGTTGGGGGTGGCAGCAAACCTACTCGTGCGAAGCAAGGTGGCGAAGCCATGCGGGGAGTCGTGAAGATCGTCCCTCCGGTGGTGGGACCAGATTCAGTCCTCGTCGCCCTCGTCCTCCTCGGATACCACCGCTCCCGAAGCAGACAGCACGCTCACGTGCAGCGGCGCCTTGTCGCCCTTCCACCTGGCGTAGTCGAGCACCATCGTCTGGTCGCTGGCGGGCGCTGCGGCCTTGTGGGCGAAGGTCTTCTCGCCCGAATCGTCGATCCTGATCAACTTGATTCCGAGCGTCGGCTGATCGCCGGCGTCGCCCTTCACCTTCACGCTGAAGGTGCCCTTCTTCAGATCGATGCCAAGCTCCACGTGCTGACCCGCCGAATGCCCGCGCACCTTCACCTCGAGCTCGTAGTCGGCAGTGCTGGTCTCCACTCCGATGCTCAGCATCGGCGTTCTTGGCCGCTTGGTGGTGTACGTCACCAGGCTGAAGTCGCCTGAGAAGCTGATCTCGTCCTTCTGCCCGGGGTCGAGCTTCACGCCTTCGACGGACAGCTCGTAGCCGCGGCCGAGCAGCGAGACGTCCGACTCCGTGCTTCTCTTTCCGCCGTTGGAGAGTGACACGGCGACCTTCTTGCCGCCTGGAACGAAGTAGGACGGCTCGTCGTCGACGTCGCTTGCGCCAGACCTGTCGGCAGCGAAGAAAGCGCCGGGGATCTCGTTCACGATCTGGTCGCCCACATGACCGAGACGCTTGCCCGCCTCGTCGGTGATGAGGAGCTCCGCGTCACCGTCCAGCGTGATCTGGCGAAGATCGGGCGCCGCGCCCTTCTTGCTGCCCTTCGCCACCGTCTCCTCGGAGGCGTCCACGTCGCCGCAGAAGTGGCAGAGCAGCGGTCCGGTGCGCACGCTCGTCGGCGCCAGGGTCAGCGTGAACGTGGTGGCGTCGCCCTTGTACTCGTTCTCGCCAGCGTTCGGGTCGGACGCGGTCTTGTACGCCCAGGTGTTGGCCTTGCGGTTGACCTCGATCGCCTTCTCCTCTCCCGGATAGTTGTTGTCGTAGTGCATGATCCAGATGATGCCCTTGCCCTTGTCGACGATCCCGTAGGGTGTCGTCGCGTGGCCTTGCGAGTAGCCCGGCCCGTAGATCCCGAGCGTGTAGGCGTCGCCACCCTTCAGTGACTTCTGGATCTTGTCCACGACCTGGTTCGGCGTGAGCTTCTTGTCCTCCGCGTCCGCCATGGGCATCACGGCCTGCGTGGCGAACCAGTAGGCGACCTCGCGCTGCAGATGCTCGTTGTCCTTGATCTCCAGGCCGTAGACGGTGGGCGCCCCGAAGAGCTTCGGATCAATCTGTCCGCGCTCCATCAACAGCGAGAGCGCCGCGAGCCCCTCGCAGTGGCCGCCGGACATGCCCTTGTTGGTGGTCTCCATCCAGCGCTGCGCAGCGGGGGTGAGAGTGCACCTTCCGCCTTCAAGCGAGGCACAGACCTGCTCGCCGAACATGCGGCGGACCTCGGCTATGGTCAGGTTGGTGATCCCGTCGTCGTTGCCGTAGTTCTCGAACTTGAAGCCGTTCGTCGCAGGCTTGAAGTCGGCGACCGGCTTGGTTGCCGGCGGCAGCTTGTTGGACTTCATGACCGCCTCCGGGGTGTCGTCCACCGCCGGGGGCTTGTCATCCAGGAGCGCGGCGCAGCCGGACTTGCCGCACGCGGTGGTGGAGAGGAGGAGTCCGAAGGCGAGAGCCCGTCGTGCAGAGCGCATGCGTCCAACGTATCCGAAAAGCGCTTGACTCCGACACGTTCGACGTCTCCTCCACCGACTGCCGCGTTCGCGACAGCGGCGAATCCGGTGGAGCACGTGATGCCTCGCGCGCCGCTGCGTCAATGGGTCTTGACGAATTGAGCCGCAAGTCCGACTGCTTGTGTCGCGTCCTCAGCCCTCGTCAGTCGGCTTCCAGGAGCGCCACGACGTCGGCGAGCAGCTCGGAGGCCGGAAACGGCTTCGTGCGGAAGCGAGTTCGCGGCGCACGGGCGAGCGGCAACACGGCGTCCTCGGCGTAGCCGGACATGTACAGCACCCGCAGATCGGGTCGTGCGCTCAGGAGTTTCTCCGCCAGAAGTCGTCCACCCATGCGTGGCATCACCAGATCGGTGACGAGGAGGTCGAACTGGACGGCCCTTCATTCCACTTTGGCGAGCGCTTCCAGTCCGTCGGCGGCCTCGATGACCTCGTAGCCCCTACTGCGCAGCGCGCCTGCGAAGACCGCGCGCACCTGCGGCTCGTCCTCGACGACCAGGATACGGCCTTGGACGGAGCGCGCACTCGGTGCAGTCCGCTGCGGCGGCGGCTGGAAAGGCTCGGGCGTGCCTTCCGCTGCGGGCAGCGTAATGACGAAGGTCGTTCCGCCCATGACGCGCGACTCCACTGCGATGTGTCCGCCGTGCTGGGTCACGGTACCGTAGACCATGGCGAGGCCAAGCCCGGTCCCCGCTTCGACGCTCTTCGTCGTGAAGAACGGCTCGAAGACGTGCGAAATGTCTTCGGTGGGGATCCCTCGACCCGTATCCGAGACACGAAGGATGACGACTTCATGGTTCGCCGGGCGCAGCGCGTTGGCGGCCACCTGCTCCGCGTCCAGCGTCGCGTCGAATGTGTCGATGCTCAGGCGAGAGGCGTTCTTCGGTCGTCGCCGTACCACGCAAGAAGCGTCTGCAGACCGCTCGGCAGCGCCCACCCGAGGCCCAGCCACGCGGCCGCTGCCTCGACCGCGATCGCCGCTGCCTTCTTCAGCGCAGCTGGGCGGACCGACTTGGCGACGGCCTCCGCCTCGTCCAGCAGGGACCTACGCGCTACGACGTGGCCGTCAACGTGGACGGACTGGAAGCGGACCTCTCGCACGCGATGGTGGATGGGCCGTGGTCGGAGGGACGGAGGAGCCGGGTCAGTGCTCCAGGTCGGGTGACTTCAAGTCCTCGAGGACGAGCTTTCCGTTCTCGATGCGTCCCGTCTGGGAGAACTCCGCGAGCTTGCCGTCGGCATCCAGGTCCCCCTTCGCCGTGACGATGAAGCTCGTGCCGTCTGACCGGTAGTCGTACTGGTAGTTTTGGGGGAACAACTGCGCGAATCCCAGGCACGCGAACCCCGCGTTGCGGGGCGCGTCCACGGCCCACTCTGCGGTCTTCGCGATGTACTTCCTGCCGCGAATGGCGTCGATGCTCGCGGGGACAGGGGAGCTCGCGGAGGCGCACAGGGTGTGGGTCTGCTCGTAGTGGGCAACGACCTGCACGGTGATCCGCCCGATGGTGTTCGAGGCCTCCGCGGTGGGCTGGAACGTGAGGTACTTGCGCATCGCGACGACGGCAAGCGCGGCGAACACGCCGAGCAAGAGCAATCCCACGACGACGATACCGAGGAGCGATCGCCACTCCTTTCGTCCCGGGCTCTCGACGTGCGGTTGCTCCTTCACGATCCGCTCCTTGCGCCGCGCACGCGTTCAGCCGCGGGCTGCGGCGGTCTTGAGCAGGTTACCCCAGGTGGGCTCTCGCTCGCGAACGGAATGGTGCGTGACCGAACGAGGGCCGTACCTCACGATCCTGGGCGTGGACGACGGAGAGCACGGGGCTTCTCCCTTTGCCCTTGTGTAGATAGTGTGCATGAAATGTCCAAGAGAGCTCTCGCCACATCGGCGCGTGAGGCGCGCGACTCTGAACCCAGGGAGTCGGGAGAGACGATCCGCGTCGTATCGGTGCGGACGGGGTTCTCGATGGAGGTCCTTCGCGCATGGGAGCGCCGATATGGGTTTCCGACGCCGATCCGGCGCGCAGGAAGCAATCGTCGGCTCTACTCCCGGGAAGACGTCGAGCGCCTGGTCGCGATCCGGCACGCGATCGACAGCGGCTATCGCATCGGTGACGTGCTGACGAAGTCCGTCGTGGAGCTCTCGCAGCTCGCACCCAACCTTCAGGCTCCGCGCTCTTCCGCGGACGCGGCGAACGGGATCAGTGTCGCGAGCCTCATCGACGCGCTGGCCCACGACGACCTTGCGCGGCTGGATGCGCATCTACGCCAGGCGGCCGAGACGCTGGGCCCCAGGCGCTTCGTGATGGAGCTCGCGCAGCCTTTCGCCACCGCGGTGGGGGACGAGTGGGCTCGCGGCAAGCTCTCCGTTCGCCACGAGCACGTCGCGACGGAGGCCCTCGTCACGCGGCTGCGCCACATGCTCGCCGCTTACCAGGACGTGAACGCGCGTCCGCTCGTCCTGCTTGCGACGCTGCCCGGTGAGAATCACACCCTGGCGCTGCAGATGGTGGCGCTCTATCTGGTGGTGTGTGGAGCGAAGCCGCGACTCCTCGGAGGACCCACGCCCGTCTCCGACATCCTGGACGCCGCGGCCCAGCTGGGCGCCAACGTCGTCGGGCTCACCGTCACGCCGACGTCCGATCGCACGCAGACACGGCGCGCGCTCCGCACGCTTTCGAAGAAGCTCGCGCCGGGCGTGCCGATCTGGGTGGGAGGCGGAGGAGCAGATGCGCTCGACTTGAAGCCCGAGGTCGCGCGACCGGTGACGAGCTGGGCCATGCTCGACGACGCGATAGCCGCGTGGCGCACCCCCGCCAGGACCTGATTGTCACCGTCGTCGTGTGACCGCAGCGGACGCGCCAGGACCCTTATCGCGTGTCAGCTCACCTCGCAGGCGGCGTCACAGCGTCCGGTCCACTTCAGGCGATTGCGTGCGAAGACGCGGTAGCCGACGTCCAGTAGCTGGCGCACGCCGGGCACGCGCGTCAATGCGACGATCGGTCCGAAGCCGACCGCGGAGTACAGCCTGCGGAACACTTCGACCCCCGAGACCAGCTCGCCGCTCGGCAGGCGCCCGTGGATTTCCGCCATCAGCTGCGCCATCGTGAGCCCCGCGGTCGCAGGGTCGAAGCCGGGCGCGGCGATGTCGGTGAAGCGAATGTGTCGCCTCCGGTCCAGGCGCTGCAGCATGCGGATCTCGCGCGTGCAAAGGGGACAGTCACCATCGAAGAACACCTCCACGTCGAACGGCGTCAGGGCTTCTTCCGGTCGAGGGTGAGCATGTGAGCCGAGCGTTCGGCCTTGGTCCGCAGGTAGGCGCGGTTGTGAGCGCCCGCCATCATCTCGTGCGGGACGCGCTCGGCTACGCGGACGCCGTTCTCCTCGAGCTGGCGGATCTTGTCCGGGTTGTTGGTGTACAGGTTCGCGGAGCGCAGGCCAAGGAGATGGAGCATCCCTGCCGCAGCGCCGTAATCGCGTAGATCATCGGCGAAGCCGAGCGCGAGGTTCGCGTCCACCGTGTCCAGACCGCGCGTCTGATGCAGCTCGTACGCGCGGATCTTGTTGGCAAGACCGATCCCCCGGCCTTCTTGCCGCAGGTAGAGCACGATGCCCATCGGCAGCGCGCCGATCGCCTCGAGCGCGCCCTCGAGCTGCTCCCGGCAGTCGCAGCGGAGAGACGAGAACGCGTCGCCGGTCAGGCATTCGGAGTGCATACGCACGGGCACGCGCTCGCGCATCTTCACGTCGCCCCGGGTGAGCGCGACGTGCTCGCTACCCATCGCATCCACGAAGACGTGGATCCGGAACTCCCCGAACTTCGTCGGGAGCTCGGCCACGCTCGCGAGCGTGACGCGCCGCTGGTCGGTCTTGATCGGCTTGCACGCGAGGGTGGCCTTGTCGCTCATTGGGGGTCTTCTTCACTCCGGCACAACGACGGCGTCGATCTCGTGAATGACGCCGTTCTTGCACGCGATGTCCGCTCTCGTGACTGCGGCTCGCGGGCCAGCCCACGGGCACGCGCGCGCTGGACATGACCGAGATCTACTACTTCTGCATCGTCCAGTTGTAGGTCCCCGACATCACGGTCTGATTGAACTGCTGCTCGAAGATGTTCCGCGCTGGGGCGAGCTTCCAGTAGATCTCCATCGCTCGCACGTGCACGGTCGCCGCGGATCAGGCGAGATCGGCGGACACGGGCACACCAGACGACGACTGGTGTGCGTTCTCAGAAGTGAGACGCCGCTTTTGCGCCGGTCGCTGTGCGTTCTGCGTAGGCCCACCGATCGCCAGGAAATGCGCGAGAAAAGCGGGCTCTGTAAAGCGGCACGCTCTCTGCGTGTCTGCGCCCGATGGGCGAAGGAACCTTGAGCAGGGCGCGAGCTGGTCGTCGTCGCCGTGGTCGTTGCCCTTGGCGTCACGAATCTCATGGTGCACCTGGGGTCGCTCGGCCTTGCATCGGATTGGGAGCACCGCGGCCTGGTCGTCGGCGTGGATCTTGTCATCCTGGTCGCGAGCCTCATCGCTGGCCGCGTTTTTCCCATGTTCACGCGCAACGCAACACGACAGGAGTCCGTTCGTGGCGCTCCTTCTCTGGACGTCGCCTCGCTCGTTGCCATGGCATTGCTCAGACTGCTGGAGCCTCCACGTTCGGCGACAGGCGCGTTCGTCCTCGTGACCGTCGCTGCCGTGTTCAGGGTCATCGTGCCCCTTGCCGTTCCGGAATGGACGCGACCTTCGCTGCTCGTCGCCGGCGTCCTCTTCGCGTCGGCGTTTGGCCTCCTTCTCGTGGGCTACACGCGGATGCTGCTCTCGCCGCGCGTGGATGGAAAGGCAGGATGATGCGCGCTGTCCGCTCACGAGGTCGTCCCGTCGCGCGCAGCCTCGTCCCGCGCGAGCAGGCGCCCACGCGCAGCTCGTGCTGCCGCATGTGGCGCGTCGAACCAAGTGACACTTATGCGCCGTGGGCCCGTGTGAAAGAGGAGCGGCTCGTCGTCGACGAGCAGGCCTCCACGTACGTCCGAGTTGCGCCGGCCCGTTGATTCATGAGCGACAGAGACGCGAGCTCGTTCAGCCCAGCGCGGCCTCGAGGTCGGCCCAGAGGTCCTCCGCATCCTCGAGTCCGCACGAGAGGCGCACCATGCCGTCATCGATGCCTCGCCGAGCGCGATCCTCCTTCGACACGTCGTGATGGGTCGTCGTGATCGGCTGCGTCACGAGGCTCTCCACGCCGCCGAGGCTCGGCGCGATCGTGAACAGCCGGAGGCGATCGACCACGGCAGCGGTCGCGGCTGCATCGCCATCCAGTACGAAGCTCACCATGCCGCCGAAGCCGCTCATCTGTCGCTTCGCGATCTCGTGGCCGGCGAAGTTCGGGAGGCCGGGGTAGTTCGCTCGCTTCACACGCGGATGCTTCGCCAGGCGCTCCGCGATGAACTGCCCCGTCACGTTATGCGCCCGCACGCGAACGGCGAGCGTACGCAGGCTGCGCGCGAGCAGGAACGCGACGTCGGGCGCCATCATCTGTCCCAGGTTCTTCCGCCAGCCCCAGATCGGCCCGAGGAGCTCCTTTTTGCCGATCACGGCGCCTCCCGTGAGATCACTGTGGCCGCCCATGTACTTCGTGGTGCTGTGGATCACGAGATCCGCGCCGAGCTGCAGCGGGCTCTGGTTCATCGGAGTCGCAAATGTGTTGTCCACGACCGTCAGTGCGCCCTTCGTCCGAGTCACCTTCGCGATCCGCTCGATGTCGAGCACCTCCATGTTGGGGTTCGTCGGCGTCTCGAAGAACACAACGCGCGTCTTCGGCGTGATCACGTCGGGTAGGCGATCCAGCTCGCTTCCCAGGAGAAACGTGGTCGTGATGCCGACCGCCGGAAGGTTCTTGCCGAGGAGCTCGAACGTGCCGCCATAGACGTCGCCGATGCAGACGATGTGATCGCCGGCCTTGCAGTAGGCCAGGAACGTCGCCGACTCCGCGGCCATGCCGGAGCTGAAGACCCACGCCAGCTCTCCGCCTTCCAGCGCGGCGATCTTCTCCTCCACGCTGCGAATCGTCGGGTTCAAGCCGTAGCGCGTGTACAGATTTCCTTGCGCGCGCCCCTCCACCACGTCGAGCACGTCCTTGGTGGAGCGAAATCCGAACGTCGAGTGGTTGTAGAGCGGCGGGTGAATGCCACCGTTCGCGTCGAGCGGCTCGCCTGCGTGGATGCACTTCGTGGAGAAACCCTGCGTTCTGCTGGTCGTCATTGTGATCCTCGGTTCTCAGGAGACGCGTAGATAGTCGACTCGTTCTTGTTGTGCGAGTGCGTGTAGTGTCTCTTGCATGCGCAGGGCGACGACGAGCCCCGACCCGAAGGTCAGCGCCGCGACGATCCACATCGCGGACGGTAGCCCTAGGGCGTCGGCAGCCAGGCCGGCGAGCAGCGCGCCTATCGCGTACCCGAGATCGCGCCAGAGCCGGTAGACGCCGACCGACGACGCACGCCACGCGGGATGCGCTACGTCACCGATCGCGGCGAGCAGGGTCGGATAGACCATCGCAGTGCCGAGCCCGAGAAGCGCCGCGCCCGTCGCGAAGCCGGCGAACCGTGTGGAGAGAATGACCACCGCGATGCCGACAGCCTGGACCCACATGCCACCGGCGATGAGCCACTTGCGGCCGATGCGATCCGACCACGCACCCGTCGCGAGCTGACAGAGCCCCCACGTTGCCGGGTATATTGCCGCGAGCGTGCCGATCTCCGCGAGGTCCATCCGCGCGGCAGCAAAGAAGAGCGGGAAGAGGCCCCACGCCATGCCGTCGTTCAGGTTGTTCACCAGGCCCGCCTGGCTGACGCTCGACAGATTCCGGTCCGTCAGTGTAGTGCGCCAGAAGATCTCGCGCTGCGAAGGCATGGCTCTTGGCGCCGTCTCGCCGTGTAGCTTCGACTCGGCCACGACGTGATGCACGGTCTCTCGCACGAGGATCCCCGAAAGGGCGAGGCCGACGGCGACGAACACGACACCGAGGTAGAACGGCTGCGGCCGTAGGCCGAAGTGAGCCGCGATGAACCCGGTCGCGAGCGCGCTCCCTGCCACGGCGAAGTAGCCCGCGAACTCGTTGAGGCCCATCGCGAGCCCCCGGTTCTTCGCGCCCGCAAGGTCGATCTTCATGATGACCGTCGTCGACCAGGTGAGCCCCTGGCTCACGCCGAGCAGCGCATTCGCAATCAGCACCCACGTCCACGATGGCGCCCACATCAGGAGGAACGGAACTGGTGCGGCGACGAGCCAGCCAGCGACGAGCACGTGCTTGCGCCCGAAGCGATCGGAGAGCCGTCCCGCGAGGTAATTGGTGAACGCCTTGGTGACGCCAAAGACGATGATGAAGGACAGGACCGCGAGATTCGCCGCGAGATGGAACTCCTGCTCCGCGATCGGCGAGAGAACCGAGCGCTCCATACCGATCATCGCGCCGACGAACGCGTTGACCGCGATGAGCAGGGAGAACTGCGCCAGGTTCTCGCGAATGCCGAGTCGGAGGGGAGGGGCGCTCACGGACGCACCTCGTCGCCGCGAGCAACGCGAAAGCCGTGCGCACGCCAGTCGACGATGCCCAGGTCCATTCGGTGGGCCGTGAACCCCTTCTTCCGCAGCAGCTCGACGGCGTCGATCGACATCACGCAGTAGGGTCCACGGCAGTAGGCGACGATCTCCCTGCGCCTGGGCAGGTCCCGGAGGCGATTCTTGAGCTCGGACATCGGCACGGAGAGCGCGCCAGGAATATGTCCCGCTCGATACTCATCCACGGGCCTCACGTCGAGCACGGTTACCTCGCCTGTGCGCACCCGACGCAAGAGCTCGTCGCTGGCGACCTCCTCCATGGCCCCGCGGTCGGTAAGGAAGGTGCGGGTGACCTCCGACACCTCCGCGAGTCGCGACGTTGCCAGACGACGGATCGCGAGAAGGAACAGAGAGACCTGTTCGTCAGCGATGCTGTACTCGACGTACAGGCCCTTCTTCTTCGCCTCCACGAGACGCGCGCTCCGGAGCACCTGCAGGTGCTGTGACGCGTTCGCTACGGAGAGCCCGGCCTGGTCCGCGAGGACCTCGACGGTACCCGGCCCCTGAGAGAGGAGGTCGAGGAGCTCGAGCCGCTTCGGCGCCGAGGCGGCTTTGCCTATCCGCGCGAGCTCTCCGTATACCGAGTCCTTGAATTCGCGACCGCTGCGGTGTGTACGATCAACCATTCAATAGAGAGCTTGAATATCGTCGGTTGCGACCGTCGTCAACACCCGCTGTCGCGCGACAGTCAGCGGCGTTCTCCGGCCTGAAGAAGGTCGATGCGCTGAACGACCTGGTGGCCGAAGACGTGCCGACCTGGTTGTCGCCGGACGGCTGCCGCCTCTACATGTCCAGCGGTCGTGGCGGTCAGTTCCACACCTACGTGGCGACGAAGTCGAAGTGACCCGCGGCTGGTGCGTCTGCCGTCTATCGGGTGGATGAGCCCCGCCGGTTTCCGACGGCGGCCACGCGCTGTATGAATAATTCGAGGCCTGCATACACTCCACCCGCGAGGGCGATCAGAACGTGAAGCAGTAGGCTGCGCTACCCGATTCGTTCTATGGTGCTCGCCGAATGACAACCCCCGCTGATCTCAACCCGAGTCACCTGCTGCAGATAGGTATGGGCTTCTGGGCTTCCAAGGCACTGCTCACTGCCGTCGAGCTCGACGTCTTCAGCGCGATTGGCGCGGAGTCCATCACGGGCGCGGAGCTCGCGACGAGACTCGGACTGCACTCGCGCGCGGTGCCGGACTTTCCTGACGCGCTCGTCGCGCTGCGTGCGCTCGACAGGGACGGGGATGATGCCGGGTTCCGGGATTTCGAGGTCATCAAGCTCGCAGGACCGTCCAGCGCGGCCGTCGCTTACAAGTAGCCGCCGCCTGGGATTACCCGTAGCCGAGACGAAGAAAGCCGGCCTGCTCAACGGCGCTCTGGGAGCAACTCGTGAAGCTCGATGCGTCAGGTAAGGCAGATCGTCGGCGGTGGGGCCGGTCCCCTGCTTGAGGTTGTGGGCGTTCGCGATGATGGCGTCGTGCCATGGCTTGCACCTGTCAGGCTGCGCGAGATCGCACGGTGTCGTTCCGGCGAATGGATCCTCCGCGGTGGTGCCCAGCGAGAGCGCGTGCGTCGTTCCCTTCACGCCGAAGCGCTGGATGTAAGCGGCGACTCCTGGATCGTCGAGCGCGTCGATGTCGACGTACTTGTTGTCGGCGTCGGGAGCCAGCACACCGCCGGGCGAGAGGATGCGCTTGATGTTGCGGATGTGGCAGGCCGCATCGCCCGTGGGGCGAATGCGGACGTCGATGTCGACGAGCCAGGCGGCGAAGATGGCAAAAAGATACTGATCGCCGCCATCGTCGGCTGCCCGGTCGACGTGAAGCCTTTGCCGGACGCGACGTCACCCAGGATCTGATAGGAGGCGCGCCATGCGATGTCGAGCTTGTAGTCGACGTGCACCCACCGCTCGAAGTCCTTCGTCGTGAACGCGTGCGCGCCGGTGACCTGCCCGAACGCTTCGAGGGCGTTGAGCGCGAGCGGATCCGTGATCGCGTCGTAGTGCTGCGCGTAGTCGTAGTCCGC
>JANXLV010000117.1 GCA_025355005.1 Myxococcales bacterium
GACCGTCCCGCCGCTCGCGGTCCCTGCGGAAGAGCACGCTCCGACGAAGATCGACGACTGAAGATCGTGGCTCGGGCTTCACCCCACCATCATGCGGCGCTCAGCCGGTCCGCGCGAGACGGGGCCCATGCAGCGGATACCCCTTCTCCTCCTCTGCCTTTCGGTTGAGGCAACCGGATAGGCGCTAGCGAACCTATGTGAACTCGGTGCCGCCACCCGCGCTCACTCGCGGTCCCGCCCACCGCGTGCAGAAGACATGCACTGGGCGGCGTGGAGCGCGCCACCTCCCCTGCATCCGGGCGCCGCGGGGCGTCCTGCGCGCATCGCGGCGTGTGCATCTCGCGAGCGCGCCCCGCGCCGCCCTCCACCCTGCAGATCCAGTCGCTGGATTTCTTGATCCAGTCACTGGATCTGCGTGCTCCCGAGACGAGTGGCACGCCGGAGAGAGAGAGCCTATGATTTACCGCATGAATGCGCGCACGAAGAAACTGCTCGAAGAGGTATTGGAGCTGCCTGCCTCCGAGCGCGCGCTTCTAGTGGCCGAGGTCGATGCGAGTCTCGACGACGAGGACGCGCCGGAAGAAGTCGGGAAGGTGTGGGACGCTGAGCTGGAGAAGCGCATCGATGACGTCGTTGCCGGGCGCGTGAAGACGCTCGACGCGGACGAGGTCCTCGCGGACCTGGCGGCGAAGTACCCAAGCCGTCGATGAGCGCGAGGACCTGGCGCTTCCATCCAGAAGCCGCCGCCGAGGCGAACCACGCCGCCAGCACGTACGCCGAGGTGGATGCGGAGCTCGCGGCGGACTTCCGCATTGCCTTGGACGAGATGATCGCGGCACTGAAACACACGCCGGCCGTCGGCACCGCGCAGCGGGTGGGCAGGCACCTGGTCCATCACTGTCGGCTCCGTCGCTTCCCGCACACGGTTTTCTTCGCCGAGCTTGGCGACGAGTATCTCATCGCCGCCGTGGCACACGTGCGTCGACGTCCGGGCTACTGGAAGAAGCGCTTGCGCGCCGCGCGATAAGGCCCTCCACAAGCGAGCGGCGTACCGTGAAATTCGCGGTAGAATGAACCGGTGCTCGCCGCTGCGTGCACGTCCATGCCCACGTGAACGTTCCGTGCGGAGATCGTCAGTTGGACAAGCAAGGACCCGATCCGCTTCGAGGGCGGGAGACACTGAGCCCGCATGAATTGTTTGTTCTGTTCGTCGCGAGCGACCTTCGGACCGTTTGATGACGGCGTCTGCGTCTGCGACTCGTGCTGCAAGTTCATCCGTGATTTGTGCTTCAACAACCCCGCGATCGTCTGGGCAGTCGCGGATTCTTCGCCTATCACAATTGGATACTTCGAAATGATCTCGGAGGTGAAACGTATGCTCCAGCAAGGCGGTAAGCTCGTGCAGCAAGCGCCAGAACTTGTGCCAGGGGCAGCTGCCCGGGTCGTCGATACCTTGCTTGCCGAGGGCAGGTTTCACTTTGCGGTTCGGGCTTGCGCTCAAACGCTCACGCAGGGAACAAAGGATGATGCGAGCGCCGCGCTTGGGCGGCTTCTCGCGCCACCGCTGCTGTTGCCTGATGGTCTCGCCACCCTCAGCCGAGTGCTTCAGCCCTTGGTGGCAAAGAAGGGGTGAGCCGCGGTTGCGAGAGCCACGCCGCAGGTGGCGCGGGGCGCGGGGCGCGCTGCGCAGTGCATGTATAGTGCACGCGGTGGGCATGACCGGCGGCTCCCGTTGTCGGAAAGTGTCGGCTGGCCGCGATCGGTGACAGCGCTATCTGTGAGCTGTGGTCCACACGAAGCACAAACCGATGATGCGCGCTGTCCCGTGGCTGGCGCTGCTCGCTCTTGCGGCGTGCGCCTCCGTTCGCCATTCGGAGAGGGGCAACGGAGAACGCGGCGAGCTCTACCTGGCGCCGGCATCGTCGCGATGCCAGGCGGCTGCGGGCGTCGCGTGCCAGGAGGTTCAAACGGCTTGCTGGATGCAGGGGGTGCGCCAGCCCTCTGTGCCAACGTGAGCGAGAAGGTCTCCCCTCCGAGATTACTGTGTGACCCAGCAGGGCGAGTCTGGCATGACCCATGGCGAATGTGATGTCGTTGACGGCCGGGAGGCCCGAGACCGAAGTGACAGAAAAGGCGAAGCGGCGCAGGTACACCGCCGAGTTCAAGGCGCGCATCCTGCGTGAAGCAGAGGCGTGCACGAAGCCCGGCGAGCTCG
>JANXLV010000140.1 GCA_025355005.1 Myxococcales bacterium
CGGCGCTTCACGGGGTGCTTGCCACCGCCGCGCTCGAGCACGCGCTCGAAGTAGCCCAGGTACTTCGGAATGCGCTCTGCGATGAAGCCCGCGCTGCGCCGCTTCGACTCCGGCTTCTGGTCCTCGTAGTAGAGGACCGAGCCGATCGGATGGTGGACGTCGTGCGCCTCCACGAAGACATCCATGATGGTGAGCTGCAGCTGGTGCGCGCCGAGGCGGCTCGCTTCGTCCGCGGGCACGAGACCATGCCGCGGCGCGAGCCACGCGAGGAT
Organism: Myxococcales bacterium; assembly: GCA_025355005.1. Lineage (GTDB taxonomy): Bacteria > Myxococcota_A > Polyangia > Polyangiales > Polyangiaceae > JANXLV01. Next base: position 273 of record JANXLV010000140.1, read on the forward strand.
GTTCGCCGTCTGCGCGATGGTGAGCTTTCCAGACACGAGGAACGGAGGCGCCAGTGGTGGCAAATCTTTTCCGCCGCCCGCGATGATGCCCATCATCTCTTTCATGCCGCCGTCGGCGCGCGCAACGTCCACGTAGGGAGCGTTCGCATCTTCGAGCGCAAGGCGGACGAGCTCACCGCGTCCTTGGATTCCGGGCCAGTAGTAGAGGCGATAGGGGGATTTCACGTGTTCCTATTTGCAGTTGTATAGCGGGGCCAGCGGCGCGAAGTTGTAGCCATCTCCCGGGGTTTGCGCGTCCGCATCCGCGAGGGCCGTCTCCAGCGCGCTCTTGATCGCGACGAGCGTCTGATCGAGCTTCGCCGTGGCGCTCGTTTGCGCGACGCAGACAAACTTCGACGATCCGCAGAGCGCGAGTGTCTCGCATCCGGGTGCGCTCGGCCCCGCGGCGATGAGGGCGGCGTCACCATAGAGCGGCGAACCCGACACCATCACGAGGCGAACGTCGGTCGGCTTCGCGTTGATGATCGCGTCGTAGGGAGCCTTCCTGTCACCCGCGAAGACCGCGAGGTCGGCGAGCATCCCTGGCGCGAGCTTGCCGACCAGCGTGGACACGCCGAGCAGCTTTGCAGGCGTCACCGTGGCCATGTGGATCAGGTCCTTGCTGGAGAGCGAGCTGCCCCAGTGCGCCTTGTCCCAGTCACGCGCGAACCGCAGCTCTTCCAGCATGTTCTGGCTGCCACCCATGGACCAGTCGGGCGCGAGCGCGATCTCGACGCCCGCGGCGATCGCTTGCGGCACGTTCGCAGTGGCCCCGTACAGCGATACGTTCGAGTGCGGCGACCAGGTGAGCCGCATGCCGGCGGTGGCCATGATCTGCCATTCGTTGGGACCGAACGCCACGCCGTGGGTGACCGACGTCTGGCTGGCGTAGAGGCAGTTCGCGGTCGTGCTCATGGTCCCGAGCTTCGTGAACTCGTCGAGCGACTTCTGGTCGACGCCCTCGCCAGCGTGAACGATGAAGGCGTCGGTGGCGCCGCTCGCGAAGTTTGCGCACACGCCGTCCGGATTCGACGGCGGGAACGTGGCGCTCGTCTGGACCTTGTCCATGGAGAGGCCGTTCTGCGAGACGTCGATGCTGCGCGCGAGCGAGCCGAAGCACGGCGCGCTGGTGCCGGGCAGCCCGACGATGCTCGTGGTGCCAGACACGACGCCCTTCAGCTCACCCCATTTGTCGACCTCGCAGCGGAGGCTGCCGGCCGCAGTGCCGTACGTGGTCTGGGCGCACCACGTGGGTTTGCCTTGCGAGTCGTTCACGAGGCACTGCTTCACGTCGAGCATGGCCTGGTACTTGGGCTCGCTCGGCCACTGATCGTGGTTCTGGTACTTCTGCGCGGGCATCCAGTCGTCGTCGTCGAACATGTCGAAGAGGATGTGGTTGTGCGTGTCGATCAGGCCCGGCGCGATGATTCCCTTGGTGTCGATGACGGTAGCGCCTGGCGCGTTCGGCTTCCCGGAGCAGACGCTCAGGGTGTCCACGCAGGTGATCATGTTCTGTTCGATCAGGACCGCGCCTTCGAGCACGACGTCGGGCGTGAGGATCGTGCCGAGCAAGAGGAACCGATCCTTCGCGCCGACCGTGATCGTCGGTGGGTCGCCGGTTCCGCCGTCCTTCGTGCCACCACCGTCGCCGCCCGCAGCGTCCGCCATGGTGTTGCCACCGTCGATGGTGATCACGCCGCCCTCATCCGGCGTTGGCGCGGCGGCATCTCCATCCGCAGCCGTCGAGGTGCCCCCGCCCTCGTTCCCGCACGCCGCAAATGCGAGTGTGCAGGCAACGCCGGACGTGAAGAGCCACAGACGCATGATCCCTCATCATACGTCGAAACCTACTTCCGGGCGACGATCACCCATGACCCAGACGACATGTACACACCCGTGTTCTCGTGGCCCTCGCCGCCGTTGCCGCTGGCGCCGTCGCGGCTGGTCGCGCTGTCGCTGTCGTTGCCGCCCACGTGGTCTCGCATGAGGCGCTCGAGCCGCGCGCGTATCTCCGGCAGTCGCCGCTGGCCTTCCGCGCCCGCCTCGCGGACGATCTCGCCAGAGGGTCCCACGAGGAGCTGAAAGTCCACGGCCTCCTCGATCGTGCGGCCGACGCACATGTCAGCATCGATCGGCTCGAAGACCTCCACGGTGGTGAAGCCCGCGGCCGCGAGCATGCGGCGGTCCGTGTCGGGATCCTCCCACGAGAACGGACCGGGCCCGCATGTCTTGCCGCCCGCGGGTGGCGGAAGGAACTCCAGCACCGCCTGTTTCGCAGCGCCCCACGCGGGGTTGTCCGCGAGGCCGCGCCACACGACCAGGCCCAACGTTCCGCCGGGCTTGAGCGCGGTGTGCGCGTTGCGCAATGCTCGGACGGCGCTCTCGAAGAACATCACGCCGAAGCGCGCGCACGCGACGTCGAAGTGGTCCCTTGGCAGCGGGTGCTCCTGCGCGTCACCAAGCTCGTAGCGCACGTTGGCAAAGCCTGCCTCGTCGCGCTCGCGGTTGGCGACGTCGAGGAACGCGCCCACGCAGTCGAGCCCCACCACCTCCCCGCTCGGGCCGACGAGACGCGCGGTGTCGAGGCACGTCTCCCCGAAGCCGCAGCCGATGTCGAGAACCTTGTGCCCCGGCTTGATGCCGAAGCGTGGCCAGGCGATGTCGCCATGGACCTTGCCGTTGCCCGAGAGCAGGTGACGGAACCTTAGCCACTTGGGCGTCAGGATCTCGTTCCAGCACTCGACGAATCCGTCGTTACCTCGGTTCGTTGTCATCGCTGCAGCACTCATGTCACGGCCTCGCCTCGAGGACCATGTTGAACGGCGTCTCGGTCGCGCGCCGGAACCGCGTGAAGCCGCCACCACCAACGACCACCTCGCGAAGGCGCGACTCACCGGCCTGCGCGCCAAGCCCCGGGCCCTGGAAGGCGAGCGAGTGCGGAACGCAGAGCATCGTGCTCGCCGAGTAGAAGACGCGGCCGACGCCGTTGTGATTCTCCTCCGGCTTGTCGCTGGCGAATGGCTCCACGATGAGCCAGGTGCCATCGGCCTTCAACGTCTGCTTGATGTGCTTCGCGGCGCCGCGCGGATCCTCCATGTCGTGCAGGCAGTCGAAGCACGCGACCACGTCGTAGTCGTTGCCCGGGAAGTCCGTGGACTTTGCGACAGAGAACGTCACGCGGTCGCCGACTCCGGCTTCCTTGGCGCGCTTGTTTGCGAGCTCGATCGAGCCAGGGTGGTAGTCGAAGCCGTGGAAGTGCGACTTCGGAAACGCCTTCGCCATGAGGATGGTGGAGGCTCCCACCCCGCAGCCCACGTCCGCGACCTTCGCGCCCGCCTCGAGCTTTGTCTGCACGCCGTCGAGCGCCGGGATCCACGACTGCATCAGGTTGCCGATGTAACCGGAACGGAAGAAGCGCTCGGTGCCCTGGAAGAGGCACGGGTGCTGGTGGCCCCACTCCAGGCCGTGACCGGTGCGGAAGTTCTGCGTCGTCTTGTCCGTCGCGGCCCAGCACGCGGCGGCCACCTCGAAGAGGCCAGGAAAGAACGCGGGGCTCGACTCGTTGGCGAGCACCTCGGCCTGCTCAGGCGGAAGCGTGAAGCGTGTCGTCTTCGGGTCGTAGGTGAGGTAGCCCGCGGAGGCTTGGGCGTTGGCCCACTCGCGGATGTAGCGCTCCGAGGTCTCGGTGCGCTTCGCGAGCTCGGCGGACGTCATGGGTCCCTCCTTCGCGAGCGCCTTCCACAAACCAAGCCGATCCCCGATCACGACCAGGATGGAGCTCATGGTGGAGCCGATGTCTCCCACGCACTTGTTCACGAAATCATTGAGCTTTGCTTCGTCGATCGCCATGTGTTCTCTCCCGGTTTCGAGTCGTTGTTCTCGAATGAAGAGGCGTGACGAATGGCCGGAACAATGTTCCGGCAGCGAAATTAGCGCGGGCGTCGGCCGTCGGGCTCGTAGGCGGAGAAGGTCCCGGTGCGGATGGTCCAGTCGAGGTGTCGCCCGAGCTCCGGAGCTGCGTCGGCGATCTTCTTGATGGCCTCTCGCACGCGTCGCTGGACGACGATGCGCGCGCGCTCGGCCGCGGAGCCGCTGCGACGTTCGCGCCCGCCAAGGCCCACGGCGGCAGCGATCTGGTCGGTCACGGCGTCCAGCTCGTAGCGAAGCTGCGCTGCCCTGCCGGTGTCGGCGAAGCGCTCGGCCTCTGCGACCTCGAGACGAAGCTCCGCGATCCTCATCCGGTATGCGTCGCGTGCGCGCGCGTCAATCACGCTCCCCGAGTCGCCCAGGTCGATCGCCCCGCTGCCATCGGCGCTCCCGTCGGACGCCAGGTCGAGCGCGTGGAGCTCCTGGTTCGGCGCGGTGACGAGCCGGTCGAGCATGCCCAGACCACGGACATCCTTGAGGCGGAACGTGTGCCCCGCGTGCTCGACGGACCACTCGCTACCGTCGCGCCGCATCGAGAACTTCATCGCGTCGTCGCGCGCGGGTCCGGGATCCTTGGTGCTTCGCGGGGCGTCGCTCTGGCCGAGCGCTGCGAGAGCGCGCGCGACGACCTCCGGCATTCGCAGCTTCTCACCCAGCTCGCGTGCCTTCGTGAGATGCGGTCGTGCGCCTTCGCCATGCCGCGTGAGCCCTTCGCCGAGCGTGAGATGTGCCCATGCGCCGTGCGCGGTGGCTTCCATGCGCTCCGTGAGGGCGATGGCACGCTCACAGTGCCGCACCCCCTCATCGCGGTTTCCCTGAGCGAACGCGACTGCGCCCAGCACACGCGCGATGGGCGTGGCACACGCGAACGCAAACGGCCCCCACGAGGCGATCTCCTCGTCGTCCGTGAAGGTCCGATAGAGCCGGTCGTACACCTCCGGCACATTCGACAGCACCGCTGCCTCCGCCAGCGTCACGCGCCCCATGCGCGCCGTGAGCATGTTCGTTTGGCCGAGCGCCAGAAGCGCCCGCACCGCCTCACGGTGCTCGCCGAGCCGCGAGCTGATCACAGCGTTGACCCAGCTTGTGAGCGAATCGCCACTTGGGAGAGACTGCACTACACGCAGCGTCGCGGGTCGCTGCGCGCGTAGCTCGTCTGGGCGGCCGGCCACCAGCAGCATCGTGAACCGGTGCAGCTCGATGCAGCGCTCGGCGTTCAAATCGGAGACCTCCGATGCGATCTTGCGCGCCGCTTCGATCTCCGCTTCGCAATCGGCGAAGCGCCCTTCCGGCATTGCGCGCATCGACCGAAGCAGCGGCGTCTGCCACAGGTAGCGTGGATGACCGAGCGAGTCCGACAGGGCTGCGCGCGCTGCGATCGCCGCGTCCGCGTTCTGCACGTCGCCCCGCTCCAGGTGATCACACGAGAGCCGTGTGAGCGCGCGCAGCCGGAGCACGCGGTCCCCCACGTCGCGCGCGTCCCGCAGCAGGCGCTCGTTCACGGGAATGCGCTCTTCTGGCCGTGCGAAGTCCGTGTAGGCTGCACCTACTCCGACATCCACGTCGATGCGGGTACGTGCGTCCGTCTCTTCCCTGGTCATGGCGAGGGCCTGGCGCGCGAGGCCAAGCGGCTCCTCTGGTGTGGCGCTCGGCGTGAGCGCCGCCGCCAGCCGTGCGAGCACACGCGCCTTGAGCCGGACGTGCTCCACCTCCGTGGGCTCCCCAAGCATGACCAGCGCCTCCCGGAGCACGTCCACGAGCTCTCCGCGGATCTCGGCAAGGACGTACTCTCCGCCCTGTCCGAGCGCCGCCCGTGCGAAGAGAGGCGCGTCACCCATGGCTCGCCCGAGGCGCGCAGCGTCGCGGAACAGATCGCGTCCGCGCTCGGTTTTCCCAGCCTCCGTGGAGGCCCAGCCGAGCGCGAGCTCGATCTCGGCGCGCTCGCGATCGGGTACGGAGAAGCGCTCGCACACTGCCAGCGATCGCTCCAGCAATGCCGTCGCCTCCTCGTACGCGAGCTCGTTGCGGGCGCGCTCTGCCGCCAAGCACGCCGTGCGAATGGCGAGAAGCGGGTCGCCCACGGGCAGCGCGGCCAGCGCATGGTGCGCGAGTGTCGGAAGGTGAGCGACCTCACCGCGGTCCACCCGGACACGCAGCGCGCTGGCTACCTTGCCGTGCAGCTCGCAGCGCGCGGCGTCTGGCAGCTCCTGGTAGAAGGCCTCGCGCACCAGCACGTGCGAGAACACAAAGCGATTCTCGCCGCGAGAAGCGAGCAGGCCGCGCCGCTTCGCGTCCTCCAGAAACGTCAGCACGGTCCCAGCGGGCAGACCCGAGATCTCCGCGACGAGCGCGAGCGACACCTCGCGCCCCGTCACCGCCGCGACCTCGAGCAAGCCGCGAAGGCCATCGTCGGCGCTGGCGAGGCGGCCGCGCACCAGCGACAACACGCCGCCTGCCACTTGCACGTTCTTCAGCGCATCCAGGGGAGCATGGCGCGCGTCCGCAGCGATCACCTGGAGCGTCTCGTGGAGAAACAGCGGGTTCCCCTCCGTCAGCTCGAAGAGCGCCGCCGACAGCGGTCCGTCGAAGTGGCCAACGTCGTGGCGAACCACCTCTGCGACCTCCTCTCCCGAGAGTGGACGGAGCGGGAACACGTCACCCTCGCGCGCGATGCGTGCGAGCACTTCTGCCACCGGTTCCATCCGCGACTCCGCGTCCCGGTACGTCGCCACGATTGCCATCCGAGACGTGCGCAGGCCTCGCGCCACGAACGACAGCAACTCCAGGGAGGCCACGTCCGCCGCATGCAGATCGTCCATCACGAGCAGTAGCGGCGCGCGGCGCGCGGCGGCGCGAAGGAACGCGGTCACGGACTCGAACAGCTCGAAGCGTTCGCGGGCCGGGTCTGCGCGGGTGCCGTCTCCACGCGTCGCGGACGCAACGCGCTGGACCAGCGCCGTCACGCTGGGCGGTACGTCCTCTAGCCCTTCGACCAGCGGCAGAAGGAGCTCGATCCACGGCCAGTACGCGGGCGCGCCGCCGGTCTCCCACGCGCGCCCCCACGCCACCTGGAATCCGCGCGCCCCTGCGCGCTGCGCGATCTCGTCCGCGAGGCGGGTCTTGCCGATCCCCGGCGCGCCGAAGACAATCCGCAGTCCGCCGCGCCCGGCCGCTGCCCCGTCCAGCACCTTTTCCAGGCCCTCGAGCTCTCGGGCTCGCCCCACCAACATGGCCCGAGCCTATCACGCGATCATGGTCGGGACGGGGGCGACAGCGCGTACGTCATCTGATCCACGAACGTGCGTACGGTGACGACCTCACCACTGACGACGAAATCCAGCGCTGCTCCGAAGTGCGTGATGCTCTGGACGGTGCGCCCGTCGTGCTTGCGCAATAGCTTGAGCGCGTACGGCATGTCCCATGCGCCGTAGCCGGTGATGACGTAGTCGCCGACCAGCGCAAGCACGCCACCGCAGACCAGGTTCGCGCTACGCCATCGAACCTCGCCGGTGCGGGCATCCACGGCGCTGACCACGCCCTTGCGCGCGAGGTTGCTGTTGTAGCCGTGGCAGATGTAGACGACCCCGTCCTCCACCTGGCCCTGATGGAGATCCTGGAAGAACTGGTCGTCGCCCTTGAGGAGACCGTCGGGGTTCGTGTCGAGGACGTACGCGACGTTGAGACCCTCCACCACGGCGAGGAAGCGATCGCCGTAGATCAACAAGGTCTTGTCGCCCAACTGCGAGATGAGATTCAGCGGCCGCGCGCCGTACGTCATGGGAATGTCGGGCCGCGCACCCATGGGCAGCTCCTTCTCGCGCACCTCGAATGGGTAGCGCGCATCGAAGGTGTCGCGCGGGGCCTTCGTGGGGTCGTCGATCTTGATGCGGCTCGTCTCCTTGAGCGTGCGCGCGACCTTCGGGGCGTCTCCGATGGGCGTTGCGGCCATGGCTCGCGCGGGAGACGACTTCACCGGGATCAGCGGCGCACCCGGCAAATCAAGCTCCTTTGCGGTTGCGCGCGCCATGAGCTCCGCGCTCGCTGGGGCAAGCTCACTCACGAGCTCGACGATCGGCGGCGCGCTGCTCTTGAGCTTCGACAGCGCCTCCGAAAGGGCCGGGCCGTCGCGCCTGGAGAGCGCAGCCACCGCCACCTTGGCCCAGCAACGCTCCTCCGGCGTGGCGCGCGCGGCCGCGATGTCCCAGTCCTCCATCGCGGGCGGGGCGGGCGTGGTGTCCGCGCCTTGCGCGCCGAATCCCAGCGTCAGCTTGTCCGCGCGTGGCCACGCTGGGGATGTCCACAGCACGCGACCGGAGTCGGCGTCATAGGCAGCGAGGAAGTTGTCGTTGCGGCTCGGCCGCGCGTATCCGTTCCAGCGATAGTGGACGAGAAGAACGTGTCCCGCGAGCTGCGCAGTGACCACGTCCTTGTCCCGCAGGTCAGAGAACCCCAGCGCGCGCGGTCGCTTCCCCTCGGCCGTCACCACGATCGCGGCGAGGTCGACACGTCGGCGGTACGTCGACACCGTGTGATCCGCGTGGACGAACACGTCCACGACGTGCGCGTCATCGAGCTCGCGCGGGACCCCCAGCCAGCGCAGCGACGGATGCTTGAGCTGCTGCTCTTCCAACGATGCGAACGAGTCCGCGTCGGGCGGCTCCTGACGCGGCGCCCGTTCCACCACCACGGTCGGCGCACTGGCTCCGAACGCGGCGCGAAGAAGCGCGTCGTCCGCTGCGATCGGCGCGATGGTGGCCTTGGGATCGCGCGGCGTTGCGTCGGCGAGCTGCGCGCGGAGCGCCTGCGGGATTGCCGTGCGCTGCTCCGTTGCAAGCCCGTCGCTTCGCTTGATCTCGGCGAGGCGAAGGCGGATGGCGCCAAGGTCACGCGGATCCTTTCGCAACGCCGCGAGGGTGTCATGGACCGCAGCCGTGAGATGGCCTCCGCCCACGAGCGCGTCGACCGCGGAAGACAGCGGTGCGTTGGTCGGAGCAACACAGGGCGCCGGCGGAGGAAGCGGCGCGGCCATGGGAGTGGACACGGGCGCAGGCGTCTCGATCCGGGCGGGGGGAATGCTCGGCGTCGTCGCCGGCGTCCCGCACGCGACCGCACCGAGGGCGAGGGCTGCAGGGACGAGCCAGTGCTTCGTGGGTATCACCGCAAAGAGAGTAAATTCTTTTTGTGCGCAAGGCTTCTCCCCCGAACATCGACCAAGAGAACGCGCAGCCACCTGATAGACTTCAGGGTCCATGGGTGGCGGGGCAGACGTCCAGACAGACAAGACCATCTCGGATGCCGGTATCGACGGGCCGGAGACCGAGCGCGCCACCATCCTGGCAAACCGCTATGCGCTGGTCTCGTTGATCGGGAGCGGCGGCATGGGCGCGGTGTACCGCGCGCGTGACCTCGAGCTCGACGAAGTGGTGGCGCTCAAGATGCTGAACCGCGGCTTCGACCGCAGAGACGCGTCCGTGCAGCGCTTTCGGCGTGAGGTGAAGCTCGCGCGAAGGGTGACGCACAAGAACGTCGCGCGCACGTTCGACATCGGCGAGCACGACGGGGAACGCTTCCTCACGATGGAGCTCATTGACGGCACGCCGCTGTCCGCCTACGCGCGCGCCTCGGAGCTGCCTTTGTCGCGCGTCGTCGAGATCGCAACGGAGCTTTGCGCAGGCCTCTCCGCTGCGCATGCCGCCGGTGTCGTGCATCGCGATCTGAAGCCGGACAACGTGATGGTCGGCAATGACAGTCGCATCGTGATCACGGATTTCGGGATCGCGTGCGCTGCTTCGAACGACCCGGACGAGCCGCGGGGCCTCATGATGGGCACGCCTGCATACATGGCGCCGGAGCAGGTGGAAGGCGCGACCGACATCGATGCGCGCGCGGATCTCTATGCGCTCGGCACCATCCTCTACGAGCTCGTCACCGGGAGTCGTCCGTGGCGTGGGGAGGGTGTCTACAAGATCGCCGCGCAGAAGCTGGTCTCACCGCCGCCAGACCCGCGCGACACCCGACCCAATCTGCCCGACGGGATCGCGGACGTCATCCTGCGCTGCATGGCCAAGGAACGAGCCTCGCGCTTCACCGACGCGGACTCCGTCGCACACGCACTCGCCGCCGCGCTCACCGGAAGTGTGCCTGCTCCGCCGACCACGGTGAGTCCGAAGAGCCCGCCACCGCGCAGCGTACAGCGCAGGAAGGACGTCGCGGTCTTGCCGTTCCGCTGCGACGACGCGGAGGACCTCCACATTGCCTACTGCCTCACCGACGACATCATCGACGTGCTGAGCGGCAGCCCCAACCTTCGCGTTCGCGCACGCGGGGGGAGCGAGCGTGAGTCGTTGCGCGATCGTGATCCGTGCGGTGTCGGGCGCACGCTTGGCGTCGAGGTCGTGGTCGAAGGCTCCGTGCGACGCGTTGACGCTGGCATCCGCGTCACGCTCCGCGTCCTCTCGGTGGCGGATGGTTTCCAGCTCTGGGCGCGCAGATACGAGGTCCCGCTGTCACGTGCGTTCTCGATCGGGGATGAGGCCGCAGCGGCTGTGTGCGAGGCGGTGACGCTGGAGTACCACGGTTCACCACGCGTGCATTCGGCAGACTCTGGTGCGATCGATCTCTACATGCGTGCGCGTCACGCGTTCCAGCAGATCTCGCGTGAATCGCTCGAGCGCGCGATCGGGCTCTTCCAGCAGGCGCTTGCGCGTGCCCCCGACGACCCTCGTATCCTCGCGGGTCTGGCCATGGCGCAGACGCGGCACCTCTACTACGCGGAGACCGTGCACTCGGTCGACAACGCGATCGCGACCGCGCGCAGTGCCGTGGCGCTTGGTCCCCAGCACGTGGAGGCGCGAACGGCGCTGGCGAGCATCCTCCTTGGCAGCGGGGACTACGTCGCTTCTGCTCGCGAAGCGGCCGCAGCGCTGCGAACCGGTCCGGACAACCCCGACGCCATCGAGCTCGTGGCCCGTTTCCACGCCGAGTGTGGCCGCATCGAAGAGTCGGTCGCCGCGTTCGAAGCCGTGCTGGCGGTCGATCCCTCACGTGACGTCCTGCGCTACGAGATCGTCCGTCTTCGCGCGCTCACGGGCCACTGGGAGCCGGCCGAGGCCATGGCAGACGAGGAGCCCGACGCGGGCAGCATCAATATTTTCTGGCTGCTGCGGTGGAGGCTGCTGATGTGGCGCCGGGACATGGAAGGCGCGCGAGAAGCGCTGGCGATCGCGTCGAGCCGCACCTACGAGTTCCGGGCAGTGACTCTCGCGATGCTCTCGTTCATCGCTGGGGTCGCCGGTCCGGAGGAGGCTCTTGCAGACCTGGAGGCGCGCGGGCACGGTGTGAGGGCAGTGCGCCTGCGCATTCTGCTGCACCAGATGAAGGCAGAGGTGAACGCTCTGCTCGGGGACCGCGCAGCCGCGCTCGCTGCGCTGCAGGCTGCGGACTCCCTCGAGCTCCTGGACATTCTTTGGCTCGATCAATGTCCGCTGTTCGCCGACTACCATACGGATCCGACGTTTCTCGCGGTGCGGGCGACGGTGGCCCAGCGCGCAGCCGACGTGCTCGCTGCGCTCGCTGAGGTCGCGCCGCCCGCGTAGCTCACGCCCGCGCGGCGAGGACGAACAGGCCGATCGACGCGAAGAGGCCCATCGCGAAGAACGCCGTGCGCGGCGCCGGCTTGTCGAGAAGGTACATCGTTCCGTGAATGAGCCGACAGACGACGAACGTGATGGCCAGGCGGGCGGCCCACGTCTCGTCCGCATGCGCGAGGTGCGCGACGATGACGGCCGGACCGAAGTAGGTGAGCGCTTCGAGGCTATTGGCGTGCGCGCCATGGGCACGCGCAGCGCGTCCGAGAAGTGACGGATCCTGCGCGCGTGGTGTGTGGGTGTCCATCTTGTCGCCAAGCTGCTTCTTGCGGAGCGGAGCGGCGAAAGTGAACCAGACGTAGGGCAGGACTGCGGCGACGAACAGGCACCAGAAGGGGGTTGTCATGCCTTGTGTCGATCGAGTCGCGCCGGGATCGACATCGTTCGACGAAAATTATCAATGAGGCGTATTCTCCGGGGTGGCACGCAACGTCACCGTGTCCAGGAAAGGCACGGACAATGCTTTCGGCAACTTTGCGGCCCATCGTGCGCAGGGCACTCCCGCTGGGTGTGAGCGCTGGGCTCGACCTCCCGCAGGTCGCGTCGGTGCTCGTCTCATCCGAGCAGTCGCTGTTCCCGGTGGACAACGTGTTCGACCAGCAGCGCGGCCCCGGCGGCAGCTGCTGGATCGCGGATCAGTCCGGCGAGCAGTCGCTGGTGCTCGCGTTCCAGAAGCCGACGACCATCAGCCGCGTCGTACTCGAGTCCGAGCAGCACGGTGGCCTGACGCTTCAGACCATCGACCTCGCGGTCTCTCATGACGGCAAGGCCTTCCTGGAGCTCGGGTCGCGCGCGTTCACGTTCCGCCCCTACGGGCCGAGCTTCCAGACGGAGACCTGGGAGCTGCGCAAGGAGCTCGTCACGGAGCTGCGTTTTCGCATCGCGCCGAGCGCTGGCGGCCGCGCCTGCCTCACGTCGATCGTGATCTATCCCTGACGCACGGCTTTCCGCTCACGCGGTGGCGGTGGCTTCGATGAAGCGTGGATCGCTCGTGTAGACGGGCTCGTAGCTGGGCGTGTCGGACAGCCCCAGCTCAGCGCGAACGTCGGTCAGCTGGCGCGGCAGCATCACCTCCCAGTCCACGGCGGGCAGCCACGCCGCGCGATGACCGCGAACGAAGGCGCGCGCGATGATCGTCCGTGCCCCATCGAGATCGCCCTCCTTCAGGAAGCCAAGGAACGCGATGAGCCCGACGCCGGGGTTCCAGGTCTGCACGAACGAGAGCGCCAGGATGCTCGCTTCGCCGATGAGGTCGCCGCGGTATCCGCCCACGACGTGCCAGAGATCATGCATGTCGCGAAGGCGATCCGAGAAGAGCCGGCGCTCGGGGTCCAGCGCGTCGGCATAGAGGTCGCCCTCCTGGCTCGCGGCGACGAGACCCTCCGCGGTGATCTGCTGTGAGCGAAGGAACTCCAGGTAGGCGCGACCCAGGCTTCCGTCGGGCATCGCCTCGAGCTTCGCCTGATCTGCGAGGGTGGTGAGCAGCTGACGGTGCTCAGCCAGCACAGTCGCGCCGACGTCGGTCTTGCGGAAACGAGCAAAGAGACGCTCCCCGGTCGGTCCGCCGAGGGCCTGGATCACCGTGAACGCCTGCTTCGTATCGTCCGGGTTGGCGATGATGGCGCGGAGCGCGCGGAAGGCGGTGCCGAAATCGTGTGAGTGGTTGAACGTGGCCATGGAGCCTCCAGGTTGCCGGGCCTGGCTGGCGAAGACCGCCTGCCGTTCCGACTGACAATATTGTTACTCCGACTTACAGGATTGTCAATGCACTGCTTACACATTTGTCAATGCGCGGCGATCGCGTAGACTTGACGGAGCTCATGGGGAAGAAGACCGAGAAAAAGCGTGCTCCGGCGAAGCGGCTCGCGACGACGCCGCCGCCGAGCATGAGAGAGGTCGGCCGTGGAGGCGAGATGCGGGAGCGCATCCTCGAGGTCGCAGGTCGCATGCTGAACCAGGTGGGGCCCGACGGTCTGCGCTTGCAGGAGATCGCGAAGGAGGTCGGCGTGTCACACCCGCTCCTCCTCCACCATTTCGGCAGTCGCGCCGGTCTCGTGCATGCCGTGGTGGAGCGGTCCATGCACGCGCTCGAGGCGGACATTCTCTCCTCGCTCGCGTCGCCCACGGGTGAGCCTCCGAGTGATCCGACCGCGCTCATCGAGCGCACGTTCCGCGCGTTCCACGATCAGGGCCATGCGCGCCTGCTCGCGTGGCTGTCGCTCTCCGGTATGAGCCAGAAGGACAGCGGCTCGAAGCTGGGCGACATCGCGCTCATGATCCACACGATGCGAACGAACCAGCTGGAGGCGCGGGGCAGCAAGGTGCCGCCGCCGGAGGACTCTGCGTTCGTCGTGACCCTGGCACTGTTCGCGCTCCTGGGCGACGCGATGTGGGGACGCGTGATTCGCGAGGGGACCACGATGGGAAAGCAGGATCCGACCGGCGAGCGCTTCCGTCAGTGGCTCACGGGGAAGCTTGTCGCGCTGCTGGAGACACCCGCCCCGCCGTGAACCTCACGCGAGGGGAAGGAAGACCTCGAACGTGGCGCCTCCGATCTCGGAGGTCGTCGCGAGCTCGACCCGTCCGCCCTGGCTCTCGATCAGCGCACGCGCAGTGACCAGGCCCAGACCAAGCCCCGTGGTCTTGGTGGTGAACAGCGGCTCGAAGAGGTGCGCGCGGATCCCAGGCGCCACTCCTGGTCCCGAGTCCGAGACGCGGATCACCAGCATGTCCCCCTGTCGACGCGACGACACCCGCAGCGTGCACGCGCCATTCGCGCACGCCGCCTCCACGGCGTTGCGCACGATGTTTCCAAGCGCGCCCTGTACCTGCTCGGGGTCCACGAGCACGTCCAGTAGCTCGCCCAGGTCGCGGTCGACGGTGACCTCTGGGGACGTCGCATGGGCACCGAGGGCCTGCTCGATCAGGAACGCGGCCTTGATGCGGCGCTTCTCCGGCTCGCGCACGCGCGCGTAGTCGATCAGGTCCGTCACGATGCGGTTCGCGCGAAGGACCTCCTCCTGGATGATCGCGACCGTCTCCGCGATGCGCGCTTCCTCGGAGCCCCTGGTCAGATCACGAAGCACGTGCGCCGCCGTCTTGATTGACGCGAGCGGATTGCGGATCTGGTGCGCGACCCCGCCTGCCAGGCTTCCGAGGACGGCGAGGCGCTCCTTGCGCACGAGACCCTCCTGCGCCGCGGTGAGCGCCCGCGTCCGTTCGCGCACGCGCTCCTCGAGCTCGGCGTTGCTACGCCGGAGGACTTCTTCCGCGGCCTTCAGGCGCGTGATGTCGTGGATGATCCCCACCAGGTGCGTGATCGTTCCGGTGGCATCTACCAGCGGCACCTTCGTCGTCGCGAGGACGTGGTGTCCTCCGTCGGCATCGGTGATCGGCTCCTCGTCGATGATCACCTTCCGGCCGCTGGCGAACATCTCGACGTCCTTCGCGCGGAAGAAGTCAGCCTCAGACTTCGGGAAGAAGTCGTAGTCGCTCTTTCCGAGCAGCTGATCGCGCGGGAAACCCAGCATCTTCGTGAAGGCCTCGTTGATGAACACGAAGCAGAACGAACGGTCCTTCACGAAGATCGGGTGCGCCACGTGATCGGCGATGAGCTCGAAGAACGCCGGATCGAGGGCGCTCTCCGGCCTTCCGTTCCCCGCGTCGTCCCCCATGCGACCGAGTCTAGCCCTTTCGGAGCTCCGCGAGAATGGCGTCCAGCTTGTCTGCGATGACGCGCTGGACCTCCAGTGCTGCGTCGGTCCTCTCCGTAGCGGGAGCTGCGTCAACGCGCGCGGTGTCCACGGTGGCCACAGGCGGGCCCGGCGGATCGAGCGCCTTTGCCGCCATCGCAGGCCCAACCATCATCACCGCGGTCGCGATGGCCTTGCCCGCCTGCGTCTTTGCGAACACGTCCGCATACCCGACCGACAAGCACGTGGAGATGAACAAGAGCGCATCGACGTACGTGGTGACCTTCGGGTTCTCGTCCTTTTCCGCAATGTAGAAGAGGAACGAGGCGCCGAGCACGGTGACCGCGAGAGCGTCGAGGGGATCCTTGTTCATCCCTTCACGCAGCTCTCGCTTCACCTCCGTCCAGGAGTCGAGGACGCCGTTCTGCGCGGCCCCGCTCACCAGGAGCGCGAGCATCGCCTGGTCAGCGCAGAGGTCCTGCACTGGGCGCCGCCTCCTCCACGACGATCCCGGAGCGTCCCGTCACGGGCTCGAGATCAGAGGTCGCGTGCTTGCCTGCCTCGGTCGTGACGTTCGCGAGCTCCGCGCCGAGCTCGGACAGGACGCCCCTCGCCTTCTCACCGAGCTTGCCCTTGTCCATCTGCGAGAAGTTCATGAGCTCGCGCATGAGCGGGTACGCCGCACCCGCCTCCATGATGGTCTTCAGCACCGGCGACATCACGCCGAGCGCGGGAGCTCCGCCGTTCTGGCCGGCCATGCCGCCCATGCCGGTCTGCAGGACCTTGATCTCCGTGATGGCCTTGGCGGGGGCCATGAGCTCACGTGCAAGCTCCGGCGCAATGTCGAGCGCCTTCAGCATCACGTCGCGAAGGACGACGCGCGCCGAGATGGCGTTCTCCGCGTCGAGGAGCTTGCGGCGCACCTGCGCCTCCACCTCACCGCGCTGCGCGGCGGCATTCGCGCGGAGCACGGTAGCCTCCGCTTCCTTCTCGGCGGACACCGCGTTCGCCTCTGCCTCGATGCGCTGCTGCGACGCCGCGGCTTCGGCGCGAGCGCGCTTCACCTCCGCGTCCGCTTGCGCCTGCATGACCTGGACGATCTTCTGACGCTCGGCGTTGGCCGTGGTCTCGGCCGTGATGATGCTCTGCTTCGCGCGCTCCTCGTCGGCAACGGCCATGGCCTTCGCGGCACCAGCGCGGGCTTCTTGCTCCTCGCTCTGCGTGATGGCGATCTGCTTCGTGATGCGCGCGACCTCGACGGTCTTCTCCTTCTCGATGATCGCGGCTTCGAGCGCCTTCTGGCGATCGATCTCCGCGGCCTGGACCGTCTTGTCCTTCTCGATGTTCGCGGCCTCGATGACGCGCTGCTTCGCGATCTCGGCTGCCTGCTGGCCCTTCTCGCCTTCGATCTGGGCCTCGCGCTCCCCCCGTTGCTTTCCAGCGAGCGCCACGGCGACGGCCTTCTCCTGATCGAGGCGTGCGGTCTCGACCGCGCGGTGCTTGTCGAGCTCGGCAAGGTCACGCGACTGGTCCTGGATGAACACGGCCTTCGCCGTCTCTGCAATCTGGAGCGCCGTGTACTCGGCGACCTTGCGCGACTGATCCGCCTCTGCCTGCTTCTGGTCCTGCTCCATCTCGAGCTGGCGCTTGCGAGCGGTGACGTTCTGCGCCTGGATCTGGTTGTCCTTCTCGCGCTGGATGCGGTTCGTCATCTCGCGGTTGGTCTGAACGCTCTCGGTGATCGCGCGGAGACCTTCTGCGTCAAACACGTCCTGCGGGTCCAGGTCCTTCACGGGGACCATCGCGAAGCCAGTGATGGAGACGTTCTCCAGCGTGAGGCCGTTCTTCTTCAGCTCCTCCGCGAGCACTTCCTGGATGCGCTCCGCGAACTGCTTGCGGTTTGCGTGCAGTGCCATGAACGTCTGGTTTGCGGCCACGCTGCGGAGCGCGTCCGTCAGCTTGCCTTCGATGAGGTCGGCGATGGCGTGCTCGTCCAGGTTGCGCTCACCGAAGGAGCGCGCGGCGGCGAGGACGTCGTCCGCGATAGGCTCCACCTTGATGTAGAGCTCCGTCGTGACGTTCGCCTTGATCTTGTCCGCCGTGACGAGCGCATTCTTCGCGGAACGCTCCACGGACAGCTTCACGGAGCGCAGGGACACGCGGAGCAGCTGGTGCAGGATCGGGTAGATCAGCACGCCGCCGCCGATGACCACGCGGTTACCGCCAGAGCCCGTGCGCACGAGCGCCTCGTCTGCGCCACACCGCCTGTAGAAGCGAGAGAGCACGGTGAACACGGTGAGAAGCAGAACGCCGGCCGCGATCGCGCCACCGATGGCGAGCACGTTGGTGTCATTGACGGACATGATCCAGATACCTCCTATTCACGAATGTTTCGCGTCCCGCGCCTTGTCCTCTTCCGAGTCCCGGTCAGTCGTATCTTCGTCCTTGGGGTCTTTGCTACCCACGACGCGCTTGGCGGCGTCGGTCGCGTTGGTCGCGTTGCTCGCGTTGGTCGCGTCGTCCGCGTCGTCGCTGCCGTCAGGACGCTCCACGGGCGCCACGAAGAGCACTCCGTTCGCGTCGAGCTCGACGATCACGATGCTCTCCTTCTCGCGCGGCACACGCATGCCGCGCGCGAGCTTGCAGATGACGCGCAGGTCGTGCCCGCTCTTGTCCTTCACACGCACCTCTCCGAAATCGGAGGACACGCGCGACGAGATGACCACGCCCAGCTGACCAACGAGCTCCTTGCGGCTCGTCGCGTCTTCCTTGCGTGAAGACAGCATGGGGCCGAGCACGCGCGCCAGGGCCGCGACCGCGCCATAGCCCGCCGCGAAGGCAACGGGCCCGGAGAACATGAGCGCGCGAAGCGGTACGGAGCCATCCTCCGCGGAGAATCGGGAGTTGATCGCGAGCCCGATCACCGCGAACACGAGCGCGTACGTCTGCCAGATGATCGAGAACGGCACCTTGCCCACGCCGAGCGGGCCAAACGCGATCGCGCCGAATCCACGGCCTCCGCTCGCCTGATCGTCGCCGTCGTCGGCATCGGCAGCGTGGTCGACGTCGTGATCGGTATCGTGTCCGCCATCACCAGCGTCCGCGTCCGCGTCACCGCCCGCGTCCACGTCGTGGTCTACCTCGTGGTCGGACTCGCCGTCGCCGTCGCCTCCACCCGCCAGCAGTCCGAGCAAGCCGGACGCCGAAAGCAGCGCGAAGATGAGCGCAATCCCTGCCGCGACGGTGAAGGGCGCGTTGGCCCAGGCAAACAGGTAGTGCAGCACGGTCATCTATGAAATTCCTCGCCGAGCGGTTGCCCGCGCGCCCCTCGTCACGACTCGCCACGACGCTACAGGTTTCTCACGGTCCTCGTTCAGCGAGTGCCTCCCGATCTCGTGTAGGATCAACCTAAACACGGTCAATACGCTTGTTAATGGCCTCCGATGGCGCGCTTTTCTCCAGCGACCGATGCTCACCCCGTCGTCGCATTTCGGTTGCACGCGCGTCACGTCTTCTTCGCATATGCAGTGCACCCGCCGTCTGGATGGACAGGCCCCTTCAGCACCTTGCACGACCCGCAGGTGCCGTCGGTCTTCGGTGCGACGAACTGCACGCAGCTCTCGCAGGTCTTCGTCTTGTCACGCGAGCGGTCCATGTACGTGACCGCGTTGCGCGCGATGACGTCGTCCGTCGAGACGCCAGTGAGGTCCATGCAGGAGAGGTTCTCGCGAGATGGCTTGCCGCAGCCGGCAGCGAGCGCCGCTGCGCTCACGGAGAGTAGGAAGTGTCGTCGTCCCAGCATCGCGCGTCATGACAACGCCGCACGGGCGCGCGAGCAAGACCAATCAGCGAAACCCAGCGAAGAACTGCCAGACCCGCGTGGGCGCCTCGGACCAGAGCTGGTGCCCTTTGCCACGGTTCGTGCAGAAGGTGACCGGTTGCGCGCACTGCGCGGACCTGCACGCATCGGCGCCATCACCCGGGAATGGACCGCACTGGTTTTGCCACGACCAGTGCGACAGGCTCTTCTGGCCTTCGTTCCAGCCGACGACGCCATCGATGTCACCGTGGATGATCATCGCGGCGACAGCTTTACCGTTGCACACGAGGTGTCCCTCCGCATCGTAGTGACCGCCGACGGCGTCGTAGGGGCCGCCGCCGCTCATCGGGGCGATCGCGCGGATGGTCCCGCCGCGGTAGCAGCCGAGCTGGTTCGCCATGTAGCCGCCGCTCGAGAAGCCCGTCACGAAGACGCGCCGCGTGTCGACGCGATAGCTCTCGGTGGTCTTCGCGACCATCCCGTCGAAGAAGAAGAAGTCCTCGTTCGTCTCGGGCTTGTCGGCCTGCTTCCAGGTGTGATTGAGCCCATCCGGGTACGCGAAGATCGCGCCGTCGGCCGCGGCCGCTTCGAGCGCAAAGGCCGCGCGGATCTGCGCGCCAGTGCCCCCGTCGCCATGGATGACGACCACGAGCGGATAGGTCCGCTTTGGATCGTACGTGGCAGGGACGAAGAGAGAGTACGTCCGATCTTTGCCGGCGATGGATATGCGTGCAGTCTGCACGAATCCGGTTGGGGAGGGAGGAATGGCCGGGAGCGGGGTCGAGGTCGAGGTCGAGGTCGAGGTGGAGGTGGAGGTGGAGGTGGAGGTGGAGGTGGAGGTGGAGGTGGAGGTGGAGGTGGAGGTGGAGGTGGAGGTGGAGGTGGAGGTGGAGGTGGAGGTGGAGGTGGA
>JANXLV010000148.1 GCA_025355005.1 Myxococcales bacterium
TCCCGGTCGTTCCTTCGTGGATGGTGTTGAGCTTCTGATCGCGCATCCACGCTTCGGGCAGGTACTCGCTGGAGTAGCCGTAGCCGCCGTGGATCTGCACGGCGAGCACGTTCACCTCGAAGCCCTTCTCTGCGGGAAACGTCTTCGCGATCGGCGTGAGCAGATCGAGCAGCAGCTGCGCCTGCTTTCGCTCCGCTTCGGACTCCGCGTGTGTGGCGAGGTCCGTGTAGAACGACGCGCGCGCGACGAGCGCGAGACCGCCCTCCACGATCGCCTTCTGTCGCAGCAGCATCCGCCGCACGTCTGCGTGCGCGATGATGGGGATCTGGCGGCCCTCGCCCTTGTTGCCGAGCGCGCGTCCCTGCGGGCGGCCCTCCGCGTACGCGCGTGCCTCGTGGAAGGCGACGGATGCCGTGGCGACGCCGCTGATGCCGACGGAGATGCGCGCCTCGTTCATCATCTGGAACATGTACGAGAGGCCGCGGTGTGGTTCTCCGACGAGCCACCCATGGCAGTCGCCACGGTCCCCGAAGCTGAGCGCGACGCTCGGCAATCCGCGCCACCCGATCTTGTGGATGAGACCTGTGATGGTCACATCGTTGGGGACGAGCGTGCCGTTCTCGTCACGCTGCCTGGGCACGCAGAAGAGCGAGATGCCTTTGGTGCCGGGCGGCGCGCCCTCGATGCGCGCGAGCACCATGTGCACGATGTTGTCGGTGAGATCGTGGTCGCCGCCGGAGATGAAGATCTTGGAGCCCGTGAGCCGATAGCTACCGTCCGCCTGCGGCACCGCGCGCGTCTCGACGTCACCCAGGCTGGAGCCGGCCTGCGGCTCCGTGAGCGCCATCGTGCCGGTGTACGTGCCGTCGTAGAGCTTCGTCATGTACGTGGTCTTGAGGTGCTCGCTGCCGAACGCCTCGAGCAGGTGCGCGGCGCCCGACGCGAGCATGGTGAGGCCTGCCGCGCTGCCGTTCGCCGCCGCGATGTATGCCATGGAGAAGCAGGAGACCGCGTGCGGCAAGCTCTGCCCGCCCACGCTCGCGGGGCGCGACACGCGTGAAATACCGAGCTCCGTCAGCGTGTCGTACACACCGCGCATCTTCGGGTGGACGGTGACGCGACCGTTCTCGAAGCGCGGCGGCTCTGCGTCGAAGGTCTTGTAGAGCGGGAACAGCACGCGACGCGAGAAGTCGCGCACGGCGCCCAGGTAGAGATCGAACGTCTCGGGCGAGTGCTCCTTGAACGGCGCGAGCGTCGTGAGGGACGCGACGTCGAGCACGTCGTAGAGGAGGAAGGAGACGTCGCGATCGTTGAGCAGCGGGTTCGCCATGGCGCGGCGAGTCTACTTCGACTCGACCGTCAGCGTCTTCGCGCCGACGTCGGCCGCGGTGTTCAGCGTGGCATCGACGGTCGTGTCGCCGAGCAGCACCTTCGCGAAGAAGCGCGTCATGAGGCGCTCTGCGATCGCGAGGACCTGCGCCGGATCCGCGGCGCCCTTCGTGCACAGGCCGCAGAACGTGCAGTTCGCGGGGTCTTCGAACATGACATGGTCCGCGCCAACCGCGGTGATCGAAAGAGCAGGGGAGGCCGCCAGCGCGTACATCGCAGCGTAGTTGTCCGCGGCCGGCGCGCAGTCCATCCCGCCGACGCCGCCGGAAGAGTCGGTGGTCTCGCCCAGCATCGCGAGCGACACGCCCAGCGTGCCGAGCTTTGGCTTCACGGAGGCGCTCGCGTTGTCGACCGGGTCGAGCAGGAAGAGCCCTTTGGTCTTTCCCAGAAGGCCGTTCTCCGCGGCGAGGAGCGAGACCTGACCTCCGCGCGAGTGGCCCGCGAGGCCCAGACGTGTCACGTCGTACGCGTTGCTGTCAGCCGTCGGAAGCCAGGCCGCGACCATCCCCTCGATGTCCGCCTGGAGTGTCGTGGACTGCGTACCGAAGCCCGGATCATCCCGGAGGATCGCCGCAATTCCCCAGCTCGCGAGGCGCTTGCCATACGGCGCGTAGCCCGCAGCCGTCTGCTGGAGACCGGATGAAATGATGACGACCGGGAAGGGGCCCTTGCCGCCGGGCATGTACACCACGACGTCGAACGTGGACTTTCCGTTCGAGGCCTTCTCCGTCTTCGTCGTGACTGCGACCGGTCCGTCCATCCCGTAGTCGTGTGTGCCGGCGCTGCTGCTGTCCCCCATGGCGCCCGCGTCCATGTTCGTCGGGGTCGCGCCGCCATCGGACGTGCTCCCGCCCTCCGTGCCGCCGCCGTCCGCTGAGCCGACGTCGCCGCCGCTCGCGTCCGCGACGTCAGCGGAGCCGTTACCGCACCCGGAGGCCGCACCAGCGATCACCGCGACTGCCGTGAGTGCGACCAGCGAGCATCCACGGAGCGGGTGGGAAAACATGCGCGCTAGCCTGGGCGAGAAACCGGCGACACGCAAACCATTTCAACCGTGCCCAGCAGCAGAACGCGTGATCGTGCGCTACTTGATGCGCCCCGCGGAGCACGCCAGGCCCGTCGCCCTACGTGCTCCATGTCTTCGTCGCAGCTGCGGGTGTTGGCGGTTTTCACTGCGTCGGCGACGAATGCGCATCCCTCACTCTAGTGCACGCACGTGGCCCACGCCTGTCAGCCAAATGGGGAATGGGCCGGCGCACGATGAGGCAGACGGTGAAAACCGCCTGAACTCGTTCAGTCCGCGGAGCTCTTGTAGCGACGTCGCGGCGGTCGGTCCAGCCAGCCCATGGTGTAGGCTGTCATGTCGCGCACGGACACCTCGGAGAGCGGGCAGTTGATGCGCATGACGTCGCCTGCGTCTTCTTCGTCGTAGCGCGTGAGGTTGTAGAGATCGTCTGCGCCGAAGAGGTGGCAGAGCTCGTGCGCGGTGGAGTAGCCCAGCTGCCCGAGCTCCTCGTTGAACATCACGGCCACATCCAGCTGTCCCAGATACGGCGAGGGATACGCAAACTCGCGCGCGCCGCTATCGACGGGCAGGTGCAGCATGAACGCGACCTCCGCATAGCCGTCCTCCTGCTTCAGGCTCTTGGTGATCTTGGACAGCGTCTCGCCCAGCGTGGCCTCTGCTGCCTTCAGCGCCGACTTCACCATCGCGCGCGGATCCTCGAGCCGCGAGCTGTCGTCGATCTTCAGCTCTTTCAGCTTGAACGTGGTCGGGAGCAGCCAGGCCATCGGCGTGTACTCGAGGTCGGTGACGCTGTAGCGCTTTGCCTGCTCACTGAAGAACCGCGCGGCCAGGAGCGCGCCGCGATCTGCGTCGGTCCTGGTGCCGAACGTCCACGTCAGCGACTTCGATGCGAGGAGCAAGTGCACCACGGCGACCTTCCCGCGGAGGCGCTTCGCGGAGCCCGCGTTCATGGTGGCGAGATCGTAGTGGTTGCGACGCTCGGGATTGTCCGAGTCCATCGGCTGATCGGGATCCCAGCACTGCCCGGACCACGCGCGCTGGCTCTGGCGATCCAGCTGTCGCGAATCAATCGCAGCGCGACTGGGACCGCCGGACGCGATCGGCGGGGGCGTCACGGGCGTCGAGTCATCGGGGCCCGGCGGCGCGGTCGCTGCTGGTGTTGCAGTCCCGCTGGATTCTGACGTCCCGGCCGATGTCTGGCCCTGCGTCGATGTCTGCGTTTGGGTCGATGTCTGCGTCTGGGTCGATGTCTGCGTCTGCGTCCCGGTGGGCGTGGATGTTTGGCTGGCCACCGCGCCCACGAGGATCAGCAGCAGGAAAAGCGGAACGCCCACCAGCAACGCGAGCGTGATGAGCACGGCCTTGAGGCAGCCTCCGCCGCTTTGTGCCCGCGGCGGCAGCGCGCGATACGGCCCTGGCGCCGCCCACGCCGGCCCTACGTAGTTCGGTGGCGGAGGATGCCGGTGAGCGTACGGATACTGCGCAAACGGTTGCCTTCCCCGATCAGCCACGCGTGAAGACTATCGCGAGCGCGAGCCACATGGCACCTGCCAGCACTGCGGCGGCGAGGTTTCCGCGACCGATCTCCTCCTCCAGATCGATCTTCTTCAGCACGATCCGGTCGATCGCGCGGATGAGGACCGCTCCGGCCATCAGCGTGATCGCGCCGGCGATCAGATGAACGAGCTCCGAGATCAAGGTACTTCGAATGAGGGCCCATTCCATGCGGCGATGGACACACGCACGGCGCGGCACTGCCAAGTTTGTCGCCCGCTTTGGGTCGGCGTGGCGCGGCGAGCTCTACGTCATCCGGCGCCGCATGCGCGCCTGCTCGGCCTCGAAGTCTGCCTCGAAGTCTGCCTCGTCGGCCGCGTGCTCGAGCGCCGCGCGCAGCTTCGGATCCACGCAGGTGGGCACCACCACGCGGATCTTCCGCGTCGCGCGATCTCTATCGATCGCGGACAGCGCGACGGTCGCTGCGATGCGACGCTCCGCGGGGCTCTCTGCGTCGTCGATCACGCGCTCCAGATCCTCCGCGCTCACGCCCTGCGCGCGATACCCCGCGCTCACGTCACCGACCGCGAGCAATGCCGTGCGGTGCTCCTGGAGCGAGCGACCGGCGCGATCCAGCACGGCGAGCTTCGCCTCCTCCGCCGTGCGCGCGGCATTGTCCTTCCACCACTCGATGCGCGACAGAAGCGCGAACTGGCGCTCCACCCACACGGCCGCGGCATCTGCGCCCTGCGAGAACGCGACGAGCACCTGCGAGCGGTCCTTCCTGGTGATGCGCACGCCGGCTGGATCGGGGTCTGCGTGGTCGATATCGGTGTGATGGATGATCCTGCCGTTCGCCAGTCGCACGCCGTCCGATCCGACGACGACCCAGCGAGGTCGTGTCGCGCGCGCGAGCAGGAACGACGTGGCGACGAGCCCGATCGTGGCGGCCACGGACCCAAAGGTCACCGCACCCATCGCGCTATCGGGCGAAGGGTAGGGGCCAAACATGTCGCGCAGCAGACCGCCGCTGACGAGGGCGAAGACGGCGGTGATGAGGAACGTCACCGAGAGCGCGGCGGCAATGATGCTTCTCGCGAGCGATGTCTTCGCCCATCCGGCCACGGGCATCGTGAGCGTCCGTTGCTCCTTCGTGTGTCCAAGCTGGCTCAAGAGCTCGTCCGCGGCGCCCGGCGAGCCCACGTTCATGGTGACGATCTCTCCATTCGTCACGATCGCCACGAACGTCTCGCGCTCGACCCACGCGCCGCGCACCTTGCGAAACGGAAGCCTTTGCAGCGTTCCACGGTGCTCGAGCACGAGCTCCTCGCCTTCGACCGTCAGCGCGGCGGGCACGCCCGGTCGGCGCGCACCCGCGAACAGGTAGTAGAGGCACAGCGGAAGCAACAGGAACGACCCGAACGCGAGGATGCCCAGCGCGGCCGAGTCGAGCGCCGGTGCCCCCGCGCAGGAGCTCGCGTTCACGATCGCCGTGACCGCGAATGCGAGCCGCCCGAGGCCATTGCGCTCGGCCGTCCCATCGCGGATGACCATGACCTCACGGGCGAACGGTGCCACCACCCAGCTGTCGTACCACGCGAACACACGAACGCGGCGATCGCGCGGCCGGCGTGATCCCGCGCCGCAAACGGGGGTTACTTTGCCTCATCGACCGAACCTTGTTCTCCTCGGCATTCACAAGGGGGAGAGCCCATGGAGATGAAGAAGTACGTCGCCGAGCTGATCGGCACGTTTTGGCTGACGTTTGCGGGGTGTGGCTCCGCGGTTCTGGCTGCGGCGTTCCCACAGGTGGGCATCGGTCTGCATGGAGTGTCGCTCGCGTTCGGCCTCTCCGTGTTGACGATGGCCTACACGATCGGCCACGTCTCCGGCTGCCACCTGAACCCCGCGGTCACCATCGGCCTCGCGGTGGGCGGACGCTTCCCGAAGAACAGTGTCGTCCCGTACATCCTGTCGCAGGTCGCGGGCGCGATCCTGGCCGCCGCCGTCCTCAAGGCGATCGCGAGCGGCGCCGCCGGCTTCGACGTCAACGGCGGCTTCGCGTCGAACGGCTACGGAGAGCACTCTCCCGGGCACTACAGCATGACAGCCGCGCTCCTCATGGAGGTCGTGATGACGGCGGTGTTCCTGTTCGTCATCATGGGCTCGACGCACAAGAAGGCGCCGGCGGGCTTCGCGCCGATAGCGATCGGCCTCTGCCTCACGCTGATCCACCTCGTCTCCATTCCGATCACGAACACCTCCGTGAACCCCGCGCGCAGCACGGGCCCGGCGCTGTTCGTCGGTGGATGGGCCGTCTCCCAGCTGTGGCTCTTCTGGGTCGCGCCGATCATGGGGGCGGTGCTCGGCGCCAGCATCTACCGCTGGCTCGCCCCCGACGCGACCGAGCCCGCCGCCAAGTAAACCGTATCCGTCGACATCCCTTGTGACGCCATCTCGTTCGGTGTACCCCGTGGCCCGGGGACATGGTGCGCAAGCTCGAGGTCGGCGACATTCTGGGCGGCCGCTACCGCGTCGATGCATTCATCGGCGAGGGCGGAATGGGCGTCGTCGCGCGTGCCACCCAGCTGGATCTCGGTCGCACGGTCGCGGTGAAGGCGCTGCGACCGGAGGTGCGCGGGAACGAGCAAGTCGTGGAGCGGTTCTACCGCGAGGCACGCGCCGCCTCCCGCATCCAGGGGCCGCACGCGGTCCAGATCCTCGATGTGGGGCGTACGGAAGAGGGCACGCCTTACCTCGTGATGGAGCTGCTCGCGGGAGAGGACCTCGACCACCTGGTGCGTCGCAAGGGCAAGCTGCGCCTGGACGTGGCGACGTGGTTGATGGTGCAAGCGTGCAGCGGTGTCGCGGATGCACACCGCATGCGCGTCGTTCATCGCGACCTCAAGCCGTCGAACCTTTTCCTGGCGCAGCGCGCGGGTGGGCCCGTCCTCAAGGTGCTCGACTTCGGCATCTCGCGGCTCGACGAGCAGGCGACCGACCTCACGCGCACGATGACGCAGCTCGGAACGCCGCACTACATGTCGCCGGAGCAGATCGAGCGACCGAAGTCGGTTGACCATCGCACGGACATCTGGGCGCTCGGCTGCATCTTCCACAGACTGCTCACCGGGCAGACGGCCTTCCGTGGGCAAGGCACGCATCTCGTGTCCGAGGTGCTTCGCGGGAGACGCGTGAAACCATCGACGCTCGTCAAGGACCTCCCCGCGGAGGTGGACGCGATCGTGGACCGATGCCTCGCGCATACGCCCGACGGGAGATACCAGTCCGCGGACGAGCTCGCTGCGGCGCTGCGTGCCATTGCGCCGGGAGACGCCGCGGACTCCGAGCCCGTCACCACACCGCTCCCCGCGGACGAGCCGGAAGCGGACACCACGCTCGACGTTGCAGTGCAGGTGGAGCACACGCTGGCGCTCGAGCAGAGCCAGGGCGGCGCACAGGCCGCGCCGCCATCATTCCTGGTGACCCGGCCGCAGGCTCTGGACCCGCGCCGCACCTCGCGCGCCCAGTGGTCGTTGCCCGTGTCGACGCGCGCGCGCGCGGCCACCTCGTGGGGTTTGCCGGTGGCGGTGCTCGCGGCGATCGCCGTGGTGTGCACCGGCGTGTTCGCCGCCCCTCGCATGATCGGAAGGCACCTCGCGTCGAAGGCCGCACGCGCCGGCCTCACGCTTCGGTACGCGGACACGCACGCCACGCTCTCGGGTCTGACCATCGACGACGTCGAGGTGTCCGCCATCGCAACGCCCGGCGTCCACCTCAGGGCCACGAAGGCCACGTTCTCGTATTCGATGGAGTCGATGACGCTCGAGGGCGCGGACGCGGACCTTGGCGCGGTCGAGCACCTCACGTCCATCCTCGTCAGCTCCGGTTTCGCGGCCGAGCTCCAAGGGCGCTTCGCTCTGGACGCGGAGAACGCGCACTTCACCGTGACAGCGGGCGGCGTGCGCGTGGAGGGCAATCAGACGTCCATCTTCCTCGATGTCGCGGACGCATCAGCGCAGCGCTCGTTCGCCGACCGCTTCCACCTCAAGATGTCGTCGCCGGACCTTCACGCCACCGGGCTGGGCCTGGACCTGCCAGGCATGTCGGGCCGCTTCGACGGGACGCCGCACGAAGGCACGTTCGCCGCAACATCCAACGCCCCCGTCGCTGTCCAGGGAAGCTTCGACGCCGCAGCCTTCGTCGCGTCCGCGCGGGTTCCGCGTCAGTGCGTGTCGCCTGCGCTCCTGTCCGAGAAGGGCTTCTCCTTCGAGGGCGCTTCGTCCGAGGTCTCGCGCTCGATCGACGCCGTGACCGACTCTGGTGCTCGCGCCGGCACGATTTACCTGTCGGTGGTCTCCGCGCACTAGCGTTGCCGCGTGGCCATTCGACGGGGCGGCGCTACGCTTCATGGGGACGACTCGCTCCTGTGCCTGGATGTGACCGACGAGATCTTGATGCCGGTCGTGAAGGTGTTTCGCGACGACCGCGTGGAGCGGGCGGGGCATACGTTCGGGCTGTATCTGGAGGAGCTGTTGACCTTCGCCTCTTCCGTGTGGCCCACCACCGTGCGCGAGCTCCGTCGCGCCCTCGAGACCTCGCGCTGACGAGAGTCGTCACGGCGCGCGGTCGCGTGTACCATTCACGCATGGTCGCCGGCGCTCGCTCTCACGTGTCGCTGCTCGTCGCGATGCTGCTTGCGTCTCTCGCGGCGGCGCACGCTGGTTGCGGCACGAAGAGCAACGACGCGCCCGCGGATGGTGGCGATCTCGACGCATCACCCTCTGCAGACGATGGCGGCGCACCGCACGACGCCGGCACGATCGTCGTCGGCCCCGTCGACTGCAAGACGGACCTCGACAAGGATGGACTCGAAAAGCATCTGAAATGCGCGCCGCTCTACACGGACATCGCGCAGAAGACGGTCGCGCCAGGCGCATTGCCGTACACGCCGGGCCTTCCGTTCTGGAGCGACGGCGCCGAGAAGCAGCGCTGGCTGATGCTGCCGGCCAACACGCAGATCGACACCACGGACATCGACACGTGGCTCTGGCCCGTGGGGACGTCCGCGTGGAAGGAGTTCAAGCTCGATGGCAAGCGCATCGAGACGCGCGTCTACAAGAAGCGCGCGAACGACTGGACCTTCGCGACCTACCAGTGGGCCGCCGACGAGAGCGACGCGGTGAAGATCACCGGCGGTGCGCAGGTGAGCAGAGGCGCCGGGCAGGAGCCCTACGTCATTCCCTCCATCAACGACTGCGCGATGTGCCACGACGGGCAGAAGGACAAGCTGCTCGGCCTCGAGGCCGTCAACCTCGGCACGCCGGGCACTGTCGGCCTCACGCTCGACGCGCTGGTCGCCATGAACCTGCTCACGAAGGTGCCGTCACAGACCACCGTCGCGTTCCCGGAGGACACCACCGGCAAGGCCGCTGCGGCTCTTGGCTGGCTGCACGTGAACTGCGGCGTCTGCCACAACGAGCACGCCGCCGCGGGCGGTCAGTCTCACCTCTACCTACTGACGAAGCCATCGCTGCTTTTCGTCGGCGATGGCGGCACATTGCCCCCGGTCGCATCACTGCCTGCATGGACCACCACTGTCGATCAGCAGAGTGACATCGCCCTTCCATCGGACGCGGGCCCGGGAAACTACCTGTTGATCAAGCGGGGATCGCCCACGGCCAGCCTGATCTCTGTGCTGGCGCACGCCCGCGTTCCTGCGAATCAGACTCCTTCCGACAAGACCCAGATGCCGCCACTGGTCTCGCGCATCGTGGACCCCGTTGGCCTCCAGAAGGTCGACGACTGGATCACCGCATTACCGTGACCGCGCGTGTTGCTCTTGCTACGCTTTGGCGATGCGTAGATCGCTCATCGCAGCAGGCGCCTTGGCCTTCGTCGTCTCTGGTACGGCGCTCGCGATCTCCTGCGCGGACCCTCCCTCGCAGGAGTACGGCAATCCCAATGGCCTCCTCCGCAAGAACTTGCCTGGCGACGGCGGCGGCATTTCACCGCTCAGCTGCGCGGGTGACGGCGGCGCGCAGCTCCTCGCGGACGGTGGCTGCGCCGTCTCGTTCACGCGCGACCTCCTCCCGTACTTCACGTCGAACGGCACGTGGCACTGCGCGGACGCGGTCTGCCACGGCGGCAACAAGCAGCCCCCGCCGCTCACGTGCAGCCCCGACGGCGGCGCGGCCGCGTGCATCACGTCGCTGAGCGCCATCAGCGTCGGCGGGATGCCCTATCTCAGCACCGACGGCGGCCAGGCCGGGATCATCTGCAACTTGCAGGGTTCGTGCGGCAACAAGATGCCCCTTGCCCCAGGCAAGGATCCCTCCGAGGACGACCTCTGCAAGCTCTCCACATGGATGGCCTGCGGCGCCCCGCCGAACTGACAGCTCTGGATCGAAAGCTCTGGATCGAAAGCTCTGAAAAGAAGATCCCTGGTTTTCCGAGTGAACCGCCCTTAAGTATGCGGGTCTTTCGCACAGGGCTGTCACTTTTGTGTACGGTGGCAACGTGGGATCGCGCTCACGGGGTCTAGCCCTCGCTCTTGCCTGCTTCGTTGGCTCCGTTGCCTTCGCGCATCCCGCGCGGGCTGGCGAGAAAGACGACGCCACCGCCATCGCGGCGATCGACAAGGTTGTCACGGGCGATCTCGCGGACGCGAACTTCGGCGAGGCCAAAAAGAAGCTCCGCGGCATCATCGACAAGTGCAAGGGCAAGTGCAGCTCCGCGGTCATCGCGCGCGCGCACGTGGCTGCCGGCATGGTCAACGCGCAGATCAACCAGCCGGATGAGGCCATCAAGTCGTTCGTGGACGCCTTCAAGGAGGACCCGAACGCGGCCCTCCCCGAGAAGGGCACCACCCCGCCCATGAA
Source organism: Myxococcales bacterium (assembly GCA_025355005.1). Taxonomy (GTDB): domain Bacteria; phylum Myxococcota_A; class Polyangia; order Polyangiales; family Polyangiaceae; genus JANXLV01. The sequence continues at coordinate 10,792 of JANXLV010000148.1, forward strand.
GACGGCGTTCGAGGCCGCGCAGAAGAAATGGATCACCGACAACCCCCAGCCGGACGACGCGCAGAAGGCGGGCTTCGTCTCCAAGCAGGCGTTCGATCTGGCGAAGGCGGCTGTCACGGCAGAGGCCGCCGGCAACTTCAGCGAGTGCATCGACAAGGACAAGGCGGCCCTCACGATCGAGGAGCAGATCCGCACGCGCATGCACCTCGCCGGTTGCGAGGCGAAGGCCCTCAAGATCATCGACGCGCTCCGCGACAACGTGAAGGCCATGGAGGCCGCGAAGCAGAAGGGTGATCAGGCCACCGTCAAGGTCATCCAGGAGCGCGTGACGGAGCTCTTGCCCCGCGTCTCGCACGCAAAGTTCGAGCTCCCCAACGGCGTCACCGAGCTGAAGATCAGCTTCGACGAGCGCGCCATTCCGCCCGCCCGCTTCGCCGAGAACTTCACCATCGACCCGGGCGCGCACTCGGTTCACGCGGAAGGCATCTTGCGCGGTGCGCGCGTCTCCTACGACCAGAAGGTCGAAGTGAAGGAGACCGAGACCGCGATCATCAAGATCACGCTGAAGCCGGCCGCGCTCACGCAGGCGCAGCTCGAGTGCCTCGTCGGCGCAAAGTCGCAGGAAGAGGCCATGAACTGCGTCGGGCCGTCGCAGAAGTCCACGCTGGTCGCGCACGCGCGCCTGGACATGAGCGCCTACAACGACTCGTACAGCGTCGAGGTGCTCACGCCCAGCCTCACGGCTTCCGTCAGCTCGCCCACCGCGGGCTGGAACGTCGGCGCGAGCTACCTGCTCGACATGCTCACCGCCGCGTCGCCGGACGTCACGTCCACGGCATCGCCGCACTTCAAGGACACGCGCAACGCGGTCACGCTCACCGGCGGCTACAAGCCGGATCGCTGGGGCGCGCAGCTGTTCGGCGCGTACTCCACGGAGGCGGACTACATCTCGCGCACGCTGGGCCTCTCGCTCACGGGCGACTTCAACGAGAAGGCCATCACGCCGCGCATCGGCTACGCGCACTCGCAGGACACCGTGGGCCGCGCGGGCACGCCAGAGAGCGTCTTCTCGCGCGACTTCGGCACGGAGGAGTTCACCGCGGGCTCCACGTTCGTCATGTCACGCGTGTCGGTCCTCGCTGTCGGCGGTACGCTGTCGTACGAGCACGGCGATCAGTCCAAGCCGTACCGCTACATCCCCATGTTCGCGGCAGGCGTGAACCCGCCGGTGGGCGCCAGCTACGAGACCGTGAACGCGGATCGCCTTGCTGTGAAGCCGCTCGAGCAGCTCCCGCTCGACCGCGTGCGCTTCGCCGTTGCCGGCCGCTACGTGTGGCGCATCAAGACCAACGCCACGCTCCGACTGGACTCGCGCCTCTACGACGACACGTGGGGCGTTCGCGCCTCCACGAGCGACAGTCGCTACATGATCGACATCTCGCCGCGCCTGCGCGTCTGGCCGCACGGTCACCTTCACGTCCAGTCGGGCGCTGTCTTCTACCAGCGAGTCTATGGCGCAACGCCGCAACCAAACGGCTCGGTCGACCTCCCGAAGTTCCGCACCAGCGACCGTGAGCTCAGCCCATTTGCCGCGCTCACGGGCGGTGGTGGCGCGCGCTTCTCGCTCACTGACCCTGCGTCGGGTAGACTTCAGATCGGGCTCGTCGCCACGGCTGACGTGCTCTTCGACTACTACTTCAACACGTTCTACGTCAGGTCTCGCCTCGGCGAGTACACGACGCTCGGCGTGGAGGCGGATTTCGAATGAGGGCAACACGCATCATTCCTCGTTTCTTCGGCCTGGCCTTGGGCCTGGCTCTCGCCAGCATCATGTCGTGCGCCGACCCGGAGATCTCCGGTGGCGCGGCCGCGCTGGGCAAGGAGACCTCTGGCATCGCGAAGGGTGAGTTCCACCGCGCGGGCCAGCCATGTGTGGTCTGCCATCAGGACCAGGGTCCGGCCGCTGACAAACCGTTCGTCGTCGCGGGTAGCATCTTCGCTTCCCCCGTGCGCATGGTCGGCGTCAACAACGCAGAGATCCGCATGACGGACTCCGAGGGCACCAAGTTCACGACGAAGACGAACTGCGTGGGTAACTTCATGGTGAGGCCGACGCAATGGCGTCCGCACTTCCCCATCCTGGTCTCCATCGCGAAGGACAACATCGTCCGCCAGATGCAGGGCCCCATTGGTCGCGACGGTTCGTGCGCGCATTGCCACGCCAACGCTGTACCGCCGGACGATCCGTTCTCCCAGACTGGCCACGTCTACCTCTACGGTGGCGACGAGCCCGGAAGCCCGAACGGCAGCGTGGACTGCCAAGCCAACCCCATCGCTGCCGCAAGCCCCAACTAGCCATGTCCAACCCCATCCGCACAGGTGTCCTGCTCACCCTCCTCGCCGCTTCCGCGGTGGGCTGGGCAGAGAGCGCGTGCACTGTGGCCGCGAAGGACACGTTCACCACGCAGGTGGACGTCGGCGCGAGCGCGACGCAGTCATTCGCCGGCGACTTCCGCAGCCAGGGCGTGTCGACCGTGATCGAGAAGCACTGCGGCAGCCTCGACTGTCACGGCAACGCGGCGCGCAACATGAAGATCTACTCGAGCGGCGGCCTCCGCTTGCCGAACGAAGCAGGCGCAGCGCCTGGTCAGAGCGCCACGACGCTCGAAGAGATCACAGCCAACTATCTCTCGATAGCCGACCTCGAGCCGGAGCAGCTGACCCAGGTGCGCGCGCACGGCGCCGACCCGTACTCGCTGCTCCTCATCAAGAAGCCCCTCGAGCTCGAGCGCCACAAGGGCGGCCCCGCAATCACCCGCGGCGACGACGCGGAAGCCTGCCTCATCAGCTGGCTGAAATCCGGCATCGCCGGAGCCGTAGTCGACAAGAACTCCTGCACAAAAGGCGCAAACTTCCCCAGTCAGTAGTCGTGCTTCACGCGCTGCGCGCCGTGCTCACGCGGAAGTCTGATGATTCGTCGGATCTTCGATCCGCGTTGACCGTGAACCGTAAATCGCGTTTGGCGGTGAGCGCCCGCATGTCCGGCCTGTGGCCGCAGCGCGTCGTCCGCAGCCGTGGACTCGATCGGGGGCGCGACGGCTGACGATGTTGGTTCGAGCCGATGACGCCGCTCCGACTTTGTCCGAGCTCGCCCCCACGCGTGGACTCCTTCGCGACGCCGCGCCGCGCCACCCGGCCGAACATCGCGGGCACTCACCACCCTCTCGTGTTCACCGCCCGCGAAAGCCAGGACAGAACGACGACCTGACGAATCATGAGACTTTCGTACGTGAGCACGGACCGCAGGTCACGCGCTTCGTGATCCCCGACGGGGGAAAAACGAAGCCTGGCGGGATGCATCGCCGCCCGAAACGACGCTGTTTACATTCCGCCTTCGAGGCCGGCGTCGGGTGTCGTCACGTTCTGGCAGCGGCCTGCGGAGAGGTTGCTGATGGTCTCGTTCACGAACGTGGTGAGGTTTGCGGTGAGGTCCGACGGGAACGAGTAGCGCGGGTGGCTGTTCGACTGCGGCTGCTGCGCTTCCGTGCCCTTGTCGAGGATGCGGCGCGAGAAGTTGAGGCCTTCGAACTCACCCTTGTTGTTCACGGAGCCGACGACGAGACGCTGCACGTAGGGGAACTCACGCAGCTTGAGGAACGTGACTACGGGATCGACGCTGAGCCACATACTTGCCATACCGTAATTGTGGCAGGAGTTGCACTGGCCCTGGTTGTTCTCCGTCGTGTTCTTCGCGAGCGTGTCGAGCTTCAGCGCGATCCAGCGGTCGTAGTCCATGCACGCGCCGAACGCCTTGAACGCAGCGCGCAGATTCTGGGGCTGACCCGGATCGCTGGAGAGCTTGCGCTCGTCCGCTTCCATCTTGAGCCACTGCGTGACGAGGTCCGCCTGATCCGTCGACAGCGCCGGGCCGCTGTGCGGGCCCTTCTGCACGATCGGGCTGATGCTCGGCACCGCTATGAGGCCCGGGAAGCCGTCGATCGCCGTGTACGTGGTCTCTGCGGAGGCACCGATGAAGACGGGCGCGCCGCGCTCGCCTCCCTGGTGACAGCCCTTGCACGTGGGCTGCAGGGACGGGAACACCTTGGAGTTGAAGAACGCCTTCGCGCCCGTGGCATTCGCCGCGGAGTCACTGCTGCTGGATGAGGAGCAGGCCCAGACGAATGCGCTGCCCATGGCGAGCGCCAGGACAAATGCTGCGCGTGTGCTGTTCGTAGCTTTCATTCTCAGCCTCCTCCTGCGTCGACCGGACCGGCTTCCTGCGGCACGACGATAGCGCTGTTGCAACTATCGATCTGCAGGTTCTGAAGTGTCGTGTTCACGAATCCATTGATGTTGGTCACGATGACGGGCGGCAATCCGTACCGCGGGTGACAGGACGTGGAGCCTGCCGCGCAACCTTCATCAGCCTTGTCGATGTAGCGCTTGGCGGGAACGAGGGCCTGGAAGTTACCCTTCGTGTCGAGCTGCGCGACGACGAGCTTCTGGATGAACGGGAACTCCTTGTGCTTGTCGAAGGTCTCGTGCGAGCCGGCGCTGAGCCAGGCGCTGCCTTGACCAACAGAGTGACAACCAAGACACGGACCTTCGAGGTCCGTCTCCGTGAAGGGCAGGTCGCCCATCCGGTAGTACTCCCACACGTTGTAGTTCATGCAGTCGGCGAACTGCTTGTATGCGTCCGCGACGGTGGCGGGCTTGGCAACGGCGCCCTGCAGGCCGCGGGCATTGGCCTCGAGGCCAAGCCACTCCGAGATGACGTTTCGCTGTTCCGGTGACTCGACGATCGTTTTGTCCGTGTGCTGGTATTGCACGAGCGGGCTGTTCTTGGGGGCCGCGATGAGGCCGACCGTCTGCACGATATCGGCGTACGAGGTCGGCGGGTCCGTGTCCATGAACGTGGGGCCGGCCCCGCCATTCCCGTGGCACCCGACGCAATTGTTCATCGCCGGGTGCACATGCTGGACGTAGTAGTCCTGGGCTGCTTGCTTGTCCAAGGCAGCCTGGTCAGTACCGCCAGAGGAGGACTTGGAGCTGCAGCCGATCGCTGCAGCCCAAGCACCAGAGACAATGAGGAGGAGCGAGAAGAAAGCGTTCTTTTTCATGAGAGTGCTCCGTGAGCTCCTCCGAGCATATCAGCTCTTCTTCGAGCGACGCGAACGAACAAGCACTGCACCGATCGCGAGACCGAAGAGCGCGAGGCCCGAGCTCGAGTTGCTGCTGACGGGGGCGCCGACATCGCAGGCGCAGCCGCCCGAGTTGCCAGAGGCCGCGTCCGGCGTGGTGGTGACCGGCGGCGTCGTGTCGATCGCCTCACCAGCGGGGACCGGGTTTTGCGGGGAGAGCTTCACGTCGCTCTCGCCGGGGACGAGGGAGAGGAAGAGCGAGTTCTTCGCATCGCCCGGGACGCGGCCGTGGACAGCGCCGACGAAGAACGTCTTCACGTTGCTCATGTAGCCGTTCGGGACGCCGTGGCCGGGGTTCGCAACGCCGCCGATGCAGCGGAGGAAGTCACGACCCTGGTTGCCGGGGTTACGGCCGTACCAGTTGGCAAGGTGACCGGAGTCGCCGTACCAGGCGGTGGGCCACATGTCGTTGGTCGTGTCGGCGGCGAAGGTCTTCGCCGTGTCGTCGTACCGCACCATCTGCATGGCCGCGCGGCCAATGCCGGTGGGCGCAGCGCTGAACACCGCGATGGCGGGAGCGCCGCCCTCGCTGTAGCCGCCCGTGCAGATCGCCGGGTGCGTCTGGTGGACGGCGGCGCCCTTGATCTGCGCGGAGCCAACCTTCACGTTGTCACCGTTCTGCTCGAGCATGAACAGGTGAGACAGGTTCGACCCCTTCAGGTCGTTGCCGTTGCCGTTCTTGCCCATCGCGTTCGTCTCGGCCGTCATGAGCGCGAAGCGGTTGTCCGCGAGCCTCGCGATGGTCGGCTGGTTGAAGTACGTGCGGGTCTTGTCGTTGCCGATCGCGACGCTGTTGCGCCACACGGAACGGGTCGGCGTCATCGACGGCATCGTCGGGACCGCCGGCTGTGTGGAATCGAGAAGCGCACAAGCAACGTTGTTGCTGGGGCGGTTCGGGCCTTCCGGCGCGCAGAACATCGTGCGGGTCAGGCCCGCCGCTGCGATCGTCGGACGACCGATGTCGGTCGGGGTGATGACGGGCTCGATCCACGTACGCGTGAGCGTCGCGGAGGGGCCAGCGCCGGTGACACGGAGACCCATGCCGACCGAGTAACGACCACCCTCGCCGGGGAAGCCCGGGGTCGGAGTGCCGCCGCCGTCGCTGTAGTAGCCGGCGGTGAAGATCGACGCGCCGCTCGCGTCCTTGCCGTTGTAGACGATGTCGGGTGCGCCGTCGTTCGCGTTACGCGCGACGTTCACCATCTGCGGCGCAGCGAGCTGCTGGCACTTGTCGTTGATGATGCCGGCGTACGTGTTGGGGCGGTTCGAGCCCGTGTCGGAGCCGTACATCCATACGATGTTTCCGGCCTCGTCGGCGATCGCCTTCGGGTGGTTACAGGTTCGCTCGCCGTTGCCGAGGTGCGTGAGCTTGGTGAGCGGCACGACCTGCTGCGGAGGGCCGTCAGCCTTGAGGTCGTACGCGGTGCAGCTGCACTGGACCGGACCTTCGCCCGGAACCTGCGTCGCCTGCATCGTGATCATGACGATGCGCGCCTTGTTCTGGACGATCGTCGTCTGCTCGAAGCCGGGGTAGCGAAGACGCTCGGTGCCGTCGAGGCGACCTTCGTTTCCGCCGCCGACCAGGGTGACCTGCGCTGCAGCCTGCGCTTGCTCCACCGTGGCGGCACCTGAAGAGGTGTCTGCCATGGCAACCACAGAGAAGGTCGAGCAGACCAAACCGAAGGCAATAACTGCGAGACCTGTCCTCATGGGGAAACTCCTGTCGGGTGAAAGCGGCGGAGCCCAACTGCCCGTCGCGGAAACAAACACTCTCGTATTCTCAATCGTCGTCTGCGGCAGGAGCCGAGCCATTTGCGCTCGTTCCGCCCCCACCACCACCGCCGCCCATCTCCACGACGCTCTTGGGATCCACGAGCGTACGTGCAGGCGGGTCGGTCTTCACGAAAATCTGAACTGAGCTCACACGCACATGCGACATCTCGCTTGCGGTGGAAGGCAGGTCCACCGAGATGCGGCCCTGGTTGTGACGCGGAAGGGAGAAGCTGAGTTGCTTCGCCGCAGCGCCGTCGACGCGGCCAACGACGTCGTCACCGGAGATGAAGTCGATCGCCTTCGCGTTCGCGCCGTCGACGCCGAGCGTGCGCGTGTAGCCCGCGAGGGAGAAGCGCACGTCCTGCTCGTCCTGTGCGGGAACGCGGAGGTCCTCGCCGAGCTTGCGACGCTTCACGGTCGCGACGTACGAGCCGTCGATGTAGACGCGCGTGCCGTTGCCGGCCTCGGTGTCGACGTACGGCATCTTGTCCTCGGCGACCTTGGTGCCGTCCGGCATCGCGAGGTCGCCCTCGGAGTCGAGGTGCGGCGGCTGCTTGTCGACGTAGATCGCGACGCGTGTGAGCATGTCGATCGTCGTGTTGACGTTCAGCTTCTGCGCCGGCCACTCCATCCGGACCTTGCCGCGGTCACCGCGGATGAAGGAGAACTGGAGCTTGTCGCCCATGCGGTGGAGCTCTGCTGCGTCCACGACCACCGTGCGCTTGCCACCATAGAGGTGGAGGGCCTGGATCTTCGCGACGTCCACGCCGATCGCCTTGAAGTAGTCGTTGAACGTGAAGTTCGTCTGGGAGTAGCCGCCGGGGAGCTTGATGACCTTCGCCTTGACGGACGGCGGCAGCTCCACGAAGCGGATGACGCCGACCGACTTGCCGTCGAGGTACACCGGCGCGTCCGAGGCGAAGCGGGGCTTCTTCTCGGGGACCTGCTCCGTACTAGAGGAGGCAGTCACGCCGTTCGCATCGATCGGCTTCGCCGTAGCGGTGGTGCGCTTCTGTGCACAGCCGACCACGCCGACGCAGGTCAGCGTGAAGATGGCGACTGTGGAAAGCAACCGCATGCCCACAATTGTGCACGCGACATGCCACTCGGGGACACGGGTTTGGAAGGCGATCCGCTACCGCGCACAAATCACGCGTTTCAGTGGGCTGGTGGCGTGTGACGGATGTTACCTCCGTGCAACACGGCCTCGGAAAGGGTCTCTGAAGCGCATCGAATGCGGGGTGGCCACCCCCAGATCCCTGTGGGTGATGCCCCCAACCCTCAATCGAAACGCGCGTGTAGGCCCACGTGCGAACCTACCACGACACCTTTTGTCGCCACGATCGCATCGGCCGAGTTTGAACGGCGAATCGGGATCGCGCTGGGCTGTGATGTGCCTTGGCTGTAACATTCTCCTCAGCCCGTGTGGTGTCGGCGCAAGGTTTGCTCACTACGTGATCGGGTTGCCGGAAATTGGGCGCGTCGCCACCGTTCGGTCCACTCTTGGAGAACCGCATGAAGAACGTTCGACTCTTGGGTCTCGGCGCTGTGTTGACCGTCTGGGGAGTCGTTGCCGCCTGTTCAGGCGGAGACGAGAACCCCGCCACCGCGCGCCCAGACAGCGGCGCTGGTGGAGGAAATACGGACGCGGTTGCTACCGGGACCGGGACGTCGCCGATGCCCGGTGCGGCGATCTGCGGCAAGTACGGCAACGCGGCCGGCGTCGCGACGATCGCCGCGAACATCCTGACTGCGGCGCGGGCCGACTGCCGCCTCGGCGCTGGATTCACCGGCGACCCCACGCATTTGAATGAATGCTTCACCATCCAGATGCAGTCGTTCTTCCAGTGCGACGGCGTCACCTATGTTGGTGGAACGACGCAGGACTCCAAGGGCAACCACTGCCGCAGCATGACGGATGCGCATCGCAACTTGAACCTCCGCAAGGCGGACTTCATCGCGTTCCAGCAGATCACGCTGGCTGAGCTCGCCAAGGCGCAGCTCTCTACCGACGATCAGACGTCCATCAACTCGGCCATCTTGGGCACCCAGACGGGCGTCGTGCAGACCAATCAGCAGCCCACCCAATACGAGTACTGCGCTTGTCCGAATGGGCTGTACAATGATGCATCATGCAAGGTGTACATCGATGCCGCGACGGATGCGTCCGACTCGGGCACCACGACGGACTCGGGCGGATCGGTCAGCGACGCTGCGGACTCCGGCTGAGCGACGCGCGATCTGCGGAGACGGCGGACGTGTGCCGGGAGAGTGACGTGGACCGATGAACGCGAAGCTGAAGAAGCGGCTTCGCGGCGCGGCCATCATCACAGCTGTGCTCGCCGTGGGTATCGGCGTCGCGCACACCAAGATGATGCAGCCTCTGCTTGCGCGGATGGGCGGGTGCCCCGTCGCGGGCAAGAGCGCCTCGCCTGAAGAGATCGAGGCGTCTCGGCGGCGGGCCGCGGTCTCGCTGAAGGGCACCTCGCGTGCGCTGGCCCGGCCAGCGTTCGGCTTCACGCTCGACACGTCCACCAAGGCGGACGTGGTGGCGTGGGGCGATCGAACGCATGCAGAATGCACCGAAGAGATGAACGGCGCCGCGCTCCGCTGCGAGAGCGCTGCTGACGTCGAGGACGCGTTCTTCCGCTTCGATCCACGCGGCGTGCTCGTGGGCGTGGACCTGATTCACCCCGCGACGGATGGCGCCACTGCGCTCCGCATCGTCGATCAGCTCGCCACGAAGCTAGAAAAAGAGGCCGGCGCGCCCACCGCGGTGCGCGGCACCCGGACGCCGGAGTTCCTCGACGCGCAGTTCCGCCAGGCCGCGCTGGAGTTCCACTTCACGGACTACGCTGCGGATGTGACCGCCACCAACCTCGGCGCGGGAGTCGTCGTGCGGGAGCAGTACCGCTCCGTCCCCAACTGATCGATCCCATGAGCAACCAGAAGCAAGAGAAGAAGAACCCGCAGCGTCCGCAGCAGAAGACGGTGCCGCTCATCCAACCCATGTCGGTCGCAGCGGCACAGAAGGCAACGGCCTCCGTCCCCGCGCGCGCGCCCGCGTCCAGCAAGACCACGCCGGCGCCCACGCTCACGAACGCCACGAAGGACGCGCCGAAGTCGGACAGCGAGTCATCCTTCAGCTTCCGACCGCTCATCCTGGGCCTCATCGCGGGGCTCGCGATCGCTGCGGGCGTCACCGCCTATCGTGCGCGCGCGCGGCTCGCGGGCTCACCGCCCGTGAAGCCCGATACCGTTGCGACGGCTTCGAGCGAGCCGGAGCACGAGACCGCGATCGCCTTCGGAGTGTCCCGAGGCGCAGCAAGCGCAGCCCCCGCCGCCTCCGCAGCCAGCCCTCCGCCAGCGCCAACCTTCGCCGAGGCCGTGCCTCCGCCCACGAGCCAGGCAAGAGCTCCCGAAGGTCCGCCCGTCGCATCCGCCACGGCCAGCACACCCGCCGCAGTCGTCACGACCAGGCCGCGACCTTTGAGTGGCAACGCACAAGCAAGCCGTCCGCCGATCGAGAAGCCCGAAGAGCCGAAGAAGCCGCCGCCGCAGCAGCCGCCCAGCGTGGACTCGCTCCTCCAGCAGCAGCTCAAGTCGACGATCCCGTAGTCGAGCGCGACACCTGGTCGCCAGTGAAGGTGGGCCTTTGATTCTGCTCACACAAAGATCACCGTCCCTCGGCCGTAGCCCATCCGGGTGACGCCGCACTCCCAGCGAGTTCGGTTATCTTCGTTCTCATGACTGTTCAAATCGCCGGTCCCGTCGGTCCCTTCCTCGACAGCGTGCAGCAGAGGGACGTGCCAGTGGACCTCGTCGCAACGTGCGAGTTCACGGCGAACGGCGGCGACCCCATGCAGGCGCAGCAGCTCGTTCAGGCGCAGCTGCTCCGTGCGATCCGTGAGGTCGTCGGTCGCAAGATGGGCAGTCGCGAGCTGACATTCCGTCACCTCGGTACGGGCGACGTCGCAGCGGTGGTGCCAGAGATCATCTCGGCGTCAGGGCTTGCGGGCAATGGGATCATGGTGAGCCAGCTCATGATGTCGTTCGGCATCGACGGTCACGCACCGCAGCCGCTGAAGGGCGGACAGGGAATGCAGCAGCAGCAGCAGCAACACGACGTCGGCAAGGGCACCTTCGATCTAGGCGGCGGCGCGCAGCTCAAGGTGAAGATCAACGGCATGTCGCCGGAGAACTTCGCCAAGAACGAAGCGTCCAAGATGATCTGGGGCTGGATCATCGGCGCGATCATCATCCTCGTGATGATCCTCGTCGGCGGTGGCTTCGGCATCTACGTGTGGATGCAAGCGAAGAGCGGCGGAACCAACCCCGCGGCCGACGCGAAGACAGCGGCCGCCGCAGCCTGGGACGGCAAGTCCACGTTCGAGTGCAGCGGCAACGACATCATCGCGCTCCACGGCGTGAAGGCGACCGCGGGTGTCAAGGCCGGTGGCAACTGTCAGCTGACGTTGACCGGCGTGAGCATCACAGCACCCGTCGGGATCGAAGCGGCCGCGAACGCAAAGGTCGTGATGACGGGCGGCAGCATCACGTCGTCGACCAACTCCATCGTCGCGTCCGCGGCCGCGCACGTCGACCTCGTCGGCACGACCGTCAGCGGCAAGGTGAAATCGAGCGGCGCAGCGAAGGTCACCGGCGCGCAGTAAGGCAGTAAGCCAAGCGCCTCGCGCCCGTCGAGTCCGCCAGGATCGGCAGCGCACTCTGCTCTGCTATGCTCCAGACATGCGGTCCGTTCTTCATCTCTCGTACACCATCAGTGTCGGAGTGGCGCTCCTCTGCGCATGCGGTGCAACCACTGCCGATGGAGGCACGGGCAGCGATGCGGGGCTGAGCAGCGACGGAGCCGCGGGCGACACGGGAGCTGTCATCGATTGCTCGCTTGGCTCATGCAGCGTCGCGGGCGACGCAGGAACGGATGCCGGCGGCGGGACCGACGCGGGCGACGCAAGCTCCGCGCAGGCGTACTGCGGCAAAGGCACACCTATGGGCTGCACGAACGGGATGATCGACTGTTGCCCGCCCGGCGCCCCTTGTCATGCCCCGTTTCCTCTGTGCGATCTGGGCAACGGACACTGCACGGAAGGCGCATGCGACAGCGACGCGGGCGACGGCGGGTAGCTCGGGCGGACATCCTTTTCCGAGCGCGGCGCACGCGTAGCTCGCGGTGCGCTTTGCATCCATGTCGGCAATGCTACCAGGAGGGCTCCGCGAATCCGTACACGCGCCCGCCGGCGCCGCCGAAGATGATCTTCCCGTTCAGGGAGCCGACGGAGCGGACGTCGGGGGGAGCCTGGCCGACGCATTGCCACGTGACGAGGTCGGTCGTCATCAGCGTCTCGCCTTTCGCGTCGACGACGAGAAGCCGTCCCTCGGTGTCATTCGCCACGACGAGCGGATCGGTGACGAACACGTACGTCAGGGTCGTGTCGAAGAGCGGAATCCCCAGGTTCTTTCGGTGCGTCCCGTCGAATGCCCAGAGCTCACCGAGCGCGGCGAAGACGATCTGACCGGCGAACGTCATCGGATGGAGGAACCCGCCGAGCTGCGGTCCCCGCGCCCACTGCTGTCCGTCGAACGACCAGGGCGTCGCGATGCTCGCGGTGTAGAGCGTGCCGTTGAGCGCCGCTGCGTTCAAGAACGGCACTTGGTTGATATCGATGTACTGGGAGTCGGTAAACGGGTTCGGATTGATCCTGGATTTCGCGTGCTGGACACGTGACGATCGAAAAGTCGTCATCGATGGTGCCGAGTTCGCGTTCATGCGTCGTATGAGCGTTCCAGAGTCGATCGACGACACAACTCCCCCTTACCCCCACGCGTGAATCATGCTGGCGCGCTGAGCTTTCGTTCACGCAGGGCGAACACGCGCATGAAATGCCCTTTTTTCGATGGCGTGTCGATTGCACATTCTCTTCGCGTCCCGTCCGCAACCCCCCAAGGAGGTTCTAATGTCACGCATCTTCACCATCGTCCCGCTCGTCGTGCTCGCCGCCGTCGCCGTCATGTCTCTTGGCACTGGATGCTCGCTCCACAAGTGGGAGGGGGAGGAACTCGGCGTCCTCGGGTATTCGTTCTCCTCGTCGCAATGCGTCTCCGGATGCCTCACGGACACACCTGTGCTGCTGGGCTCTTCGATCACGGTGGAGGCGACGCTTGCATCGCACACGGCGGACGCGGTGTCGTTGCGCGTGGCGGACGAATCGTTGGGCAGCGTGGGGCCGTCGACGCTGCGCTGTGCGTGCGACGGCAACTTCGCAGCGGCGGGGGCGCGATCGGGAACGTGAGCGTCGAGCCCTCCGCCCCCTGGAGCGCAAGGAAAGCGGTGAGTGTCAAAGCAGTTGTCGCATTTTGCTCTTGCCCTATGAGGTGCTCTTCCGCGCGAGCGCGCTCGCGATGGTCTCCTGATCTCGTTTGGGGTTGAGGTAGACGGCGGGAGCGGGTGTCCAGTTCCGCGTGCCACG
>JANXLV010000190.1 GCA_025355005.1 Myxococcales bacterium
TTGCGGGTGCTCGGCGTAATTGTCCTTGTATCCATCGCAAGAACTTGGACGGTTACGCCGGGCCTAAAATTCAAGCCGTTCGCGTTGCGTCAGACGATTTCGATCGCGAGCACCCCGCGCTGTGCGCGAAATCCAGGCTCAAACGCGTTGACACGTTCCGAGGCGCCGCAAGAAGGTACGACAAATGTGCAAATTGCACGTTTGCGGAGCCGAAATCTCCCTTGCGAGAAGTGCTTGCGAGAAGGAATGTACTTCGCGCCTCGCAAGACACGTTCGCGGAACCGACGCGAACTGACCCCCAGCGGAGAGTCGATATGAACGCCAATGTAGGACGCGCGGTCCGCGCGATCGCCACAGGTTTGTCCATCGCCAGCGTGCTCACGGTGGCGGGCTCTGCCCATGCAGAGGTCGCCAGGAGCTCTCATGTGATGACGCCGCAGCTCACGGAGGTGAGCTCCGAGCCGCGCGCGGAGATCAGCACGGCGCTCTCCGCTGGCAGCGTCAATATGCGGTACCTCGGTGGCCATGTGATCTCGCACATCCGCATCGTCGCAGTCATGTGGACGAGCAAGGTCTACAGCCCTCTCCAGACGCAGGTGGACAGCTACTTCAAGGGCATCGTGGACAGCACCTACATGGACTGGCTCGGCGAGTACGACACCGCAGGAGTGAAGGCGTACGACGGCAAGGCCGGTACGAGCCAGCACATCGGCCACGGCAAGTTCATCAAGACGGTGACCATCACGCCGAGCACGACAAAGACGAGCCTCAGCGACGCCGCGATCGGCCAGGAGCTTGCGTCGCAGATCACGAAGGGCGTCCTGCCGCAGCCCGAGGTAGACAAGGAGGGCGGCATCAACACGCTCTATGTCGTCTACTTCCCGCCGGGCGTCGTCATACAGGACAGTCAAGGTGGCGTGTCGTGCAATGCCAATAGCGGCGGTAATCAGGTGTTTTGCGGATACCACTCCAGCTATTCGGATACGGCCGGCAACGTGCCTTATGCAGTGATCCCGGATCTTTCGAGCAACGCATGCGTGCAGGGATGTGGCGTCGGTAATGCGATGGACGACTACGGTCTTGCGGCGTCGCACGAGATGCTCGAGGCGATCACCGACGCAGAGGTCGGCGTGGGCAACGGGGTTGGTCGGCCCATGGGATGGTACGACTCGCAGCAAGGCGAGGTCGGCGACGTGTGCGCGAACCAGGTGGGCGCCAACACGAAGGTCAATGGCTTCACCGTGCAGAAGAACTGGTCGCAGCGGCTCGGTGCGTGCGTGGCCATCGACGTCATGCTGCCCGCATGCAATGGCAGCAACAGGCCGTGCAAGGCGTGCACGGCGGACGGCTGCACGGGCAAGACGCCCACCTGCGACGAGGAGAGCGGCACGTGCCGCGGCTGCGGCGCGGACTCCGATTGCGGAAGCGGAGAGACCTGCGACACGAAGTCAGGTACGTGTACGGGCAAGAGCAACTCCGGCGGAGCCGACGCGGGCGCTGGCTCTGGCTCTGGCGGCGCGGGCAGCGGCGGAAGCGGCGCCGGAGGTAGCGGTAGCGGCGCGGGTACCGGCGGCGCAGGCAGCGGCGGCAGCACGAACCATGACACTCCAGGCAGCGGCGGAGGCGACGGCAGCGGCGACACGAGCCAGAGCGGCGGCTGCACGATCACCGGCGCGCCCGCCTCGCCGTGGAGCTCGGGTTCGGGCGGCGCGTGGCTTGGAGCTGCCCTCGCCGGCCTCTTCGTCGTCGGGATTCGCCGCACGAAGCGCGCGCGCTGACCCGCTGTTCGAAGACGCTATTGATGGGTTCGCCGTCCGGCTTTTTCGTGTACCAAATGGGTCATGAAACGTTCGGGCCTCGCGCTTCTCATGCTCGCCGGTGCTCTTGCCATCGGCTGTCCTGGCGCCAAGAACACGGACCCGCCGCGCACGCCGGCGGATGCTCCGAAGCAGAAGGACGCCGTCGTCGTTCGCCTCTCGAAGAGCGGGCTCGGCTTCCGCCTCAGTGAAGGTGAGGACAACGGCTCGGACGCGCCGCAGAAGCAGGCGAAGACCACGCCCATGTCCGCAGAGGACACGAAGAAGCTCTTCGATCGCCTGCCAAAGCTCCAGGGCGAGGCCGACGACGTGAAGGCGTTCGCGCTGCGCGACAAGTCGATCCCCGCGCCGCGCCCCGGCAACACGGAGAAGGAGGCCTTCCCGCCGCCCGTCGCTGCAGGTGCGCCTCCCTCGGTCGCCGTGGGCCCGCTCAAGATCACGCGGCATGAGCCCGATGGAGAGGTGGCGCTCGCGCCGTACCTGACGCTCAGCTTCAGCGCGCCCATGGTGCCGATCACGTCGCACGACGACCTGTCGAAGATCCCCGTGCCGGTGAAGCTGTCGCCCGAGCCGCCCGGCAAGTGGCGGTGGCTGGGCACGCAGACGGTGATGTTCCAGCCCGACAAGCGCTTCCCGATGTCCACGGACTATGCGGTGGACGTGGAGCGCGGCACCAAGGGCATCACCGGCGCGGTGCTGGGGGAGGCGGTCCACTTCAAGTTCAACACGCCCACCGTGAAGCTCGTGAGCTACGGCCCGCAGAGCGACTCGAATCCGCTGAACCCGATCATCTACGCCCGCTTCGATCAGGCGATCGATCCCGAGGCGCTGCTGCGCACG
>JANXLV010000199.1 GCA_025355005.1 Myxococcales bacterium
CCGTGTGCCTGGGGCACATGCGAGTGCGGCTGCGGAAGCATCCCGGGGCCCCGGTTTTGCGGGGGCTGCGGCGCGGCGTTATTGGGGAACGCCGCGGGATTCGGCTGGATGGTGAGCGGCTGCGTCAACAGCATCCGCTGATAGTCGGTTCGCGCCTGCTCCGTCTGCGACGCCGACTGCGCCTTGAACGCGAGCGTCGGAGCGTCGAGCTGCGCAATCGCAACCGTGCGCTGCTCTCGATCCGCTGGATGCGGAAGCGCCTCGGTCACGCTCATCGCCCAGCCTCGTATGGCCGCTGCCTTCTCACCAGGCAGCGGACCATCGCCGATGGGTGATGAGATGGGCGACGCGAGGAGCTCGTTGAGAAGCGCCTCGTTGTCCTCTGGCGCGACCGCCATGGTTCGCGACTCGCTGAGCTCCCCGATCCCGAGCGTGAGCTCGTCATCGCTGATGGGGGAGTTGAACAACCGTGTCGGGTCTTCGTTGCCGACTGCGTTGCCGCCTCCCCGGTGCTTCGGGGGCGCCATCACTTCAAATCATAGGCCACCGCCCGGCCATTGCATCGCTTTTTGGGCCCGTCGCAGGCGTTCAGTGCGCGCCCCGTTTTCCCAGCAATTCAGGTGGGACTCAGGTGGGGCCGGCCAGCGTCACGTAGAGAACGGGCACAGCGATTCCGAGGCCCACGAGGACCGCGCCTCGAAACAAGAAGCCCTTCTTTCCGGGGATCATGAAGATGCCGGAGATGCTCAAAAATAGCAGGATCGCTGCGTATCCGTCCGCCACGTACGTCCACGCCTTCTTGCCGCGATTGAGATGCAGCCAGTTCGCGACGCGCAGGAAGAAGCGTGGCTTCTGACCCTCGTCGACCACCTGCCCGGTCTTCGCGTTCACGTGCAGGCTCCGCTTGTCGAGCGTCACGTCGATTTCGTCGTCCGACCGCCGGTACACCTCACGCGTCTCTTGCGTGACGTGGAGTGACTTCTTCACGCGCGCTGCGATCTCGTCGTCGGTGCCGGTCATCGGTCCGAGCTCGTGCGTCTCCGCGTACGTCTGGAAGCTCGCGTCGCCGTCGCTGAAGTCCGTGAGATGGTTCACCGCGATCCCGGAGAGCGCATAGATGAACGTGAGCCCGACCACGATGTACCCCGCGTCACGATGAATCGCGCGCAGCCACGGACGCCACGCGAGCTTCTTCTTCGCGGCCTCAGCCATACCGCTCCTCTTTCCACGGGTCCGCGTGGTTGTGGTAGCCGCGCGTCTCCCAGTAGCCGGGCCTGTCGGCCGCCACGAAGCGAATGCCCGTGAGCCACTTCGCGCTCTTCCAGAAATACAGGTCCGGCACGAGGATCCGCGCCGGCGCCCCATGCGGAACGCGCAGCGCCTGTCCCGCGTGACGATGCGCGACCAGCACGTTGGGCGCCATCGCGTCACGCAGCGGCACGTTCGCGGTGTAGCCAGCGACGGCCTCGAACACGACGTGCCGCGCGGTGGTCTTCAGCTTGGCGCGCGCGGCCAGGTCGGAGAGGCGCACGCCGGTCCACTTCGAGTCCAGCATCGTCCACTTCGTCACGCAGTGCACGTCGCACGTCTGCTCCACCTGCGGCATGCGGAGCAGCTCCGCGAAGTCGATCTCGAACGGCGCGTCGACCTCGCCCCACACCTTCAGCTTGTATGCGCCAGGGCTCGGGTCGCCCTCGGTGCCGCCCATGGGCCGTAGCGCCTTCAGCAGGTACTGGCTCGGCGGAAGACGCGGGCGTCCGTCGGGGCGCTTCGTCTCACGCGCGGCCTTCTCCTCCTCCTCGCTCGCGAGCACGTAGGTGCTCCCTCCGAGCGCGGTCACCACTGCTCCGGCGGTCAGCCCGCGAAGGAAGATGCGGCGGCTCATCGAAGGTCGAAACGGCTGGGAGTCGTCCATGGTCATCGGGTCCTCAGTCGAGCCTACGCACGAAGGCCCCGTTCGGTAACGGTCCTTGCTATGTAAGGTTCCGTGCCTGGACACGCAAATCTGAGGATCCTCCTCGACGATCCGGGGTTTTCGCCGAAAGACAGGGATGTTGCGGCGCTCACGGCCATGCTTGCGGACGCGGACGACGACCTTGGCGTCAAGCTGGAGCGCGCGCTCTTGCGGAAGCCGGACTCGGCGTCGAAGGCCGCCGCTCTGCACCTCGCAGGGGCTGCGTCTGCCTTCGCTGTGCGTCTGTGTCGGCTTCTCTCGAAGCTCGGTAGCCGCGAGGAGAGTGTCACCGCGCTCCTTCCCACCCTGACCGTGGACGACAGTCGCACGCGCCGTGCGGCCGCCCGTGCGCTCGGAAACATGCAGGATGCACGCATCGAGGACGCGCTCCTCGCCGCCTGGGAGAAGGCGACCGCACCGGAGGAGCGCAAGGTCCTCGCGGACGCGCTGGGTAAGACCGGTGGGCCGAAGGCGCTGCGTGCGCTCTCGTCCGCGGAGCCTCGGGGCGACGCGTTGCTGGACAAGAAGCAGACCCGCG
The DNA here is from genome assembly GCA_025355005.1 of Myxococcales bacterium. Lineage (GTDB taxonomy): Bacteria > Myxococcota_A > Polyangia > Polyangiales > Polyangiaceae > JANXLV01. The sequence goes on from JANXLV010000199.1 coordinate 2,493, forward strand.
CCAAGCTCGCGATCTCGCGAACCATCGCGCGCGGCGACCATGCAGAGATCGACACGAGCCGGCGCCCGAAGGTGGCCCTCCCGATCGTGTGGCGCTGCCGCGACGGGCTGGAGGAGATGCTCGCAACGGAGCTCGCGGACTTTGCGACGCGGAAGGTCACACCGGGACGCGTGCCGGGCACGCTGGAGTCGCCGCTCACGCTCGCACGCGCGCTCGAGCCTCGTCTTGCGCTCTCGCTGGCGTTCCCGCTTCCGGAGCTGCGCATTGGCAAGGCGGGGCTGGCCGCGACGATCGTTGCGGCCATCCTCTCGTCCGACGCAGCGGCGGTGTTCGATGCGTTCACGCCCAAGGGCACCATCACCGTTCGGCTCTCCTTCACGGGCGCAGGTCATCAGCGCGCGCTCGCG
>JANXLV010000208.1 GCA_025355005.1 Myxococcales bacterium
CGACAACAGCCGCCAGCTCATCAAAGGCGGAGCCTCTTCGCCAGTGCCGCTACCGAGCGGCGTCGTACCGTCGGTCCCCGGCCAGACGATCCCGATCAGCACGCCGTCGTACCAGCTGATCACCGGCACTCAGATCTTCACGGGCCTGTACATCGGAGCCCAGTTCGGCCCGTGAAAACAGCGTCGCATCGAGCCGGATCACCCCGCCTCGATCCAACGCTGTTTCGCCGGAGTCGTCAGGTCGGCTACTTCAGCGTGTAGCCGCAGAGGCTCTGCAGCGCGGCCGGTAGCGTGGTGGGGCTGAGCATCGGGCAGACGTTCAGCGTGTTGAAGGTCTTGTCCGGGAAGCCGTTGTGCAGGCACGTGCACGAGTTTCCAGTACCAGCCTCGTCGAGCTGGCAATTGAGCTCGAGCGTTCCGTTGATCGGGCACTGCTCGAGGAGGTCGCACATCATGCCGTTGTTGCCACCGGGTCCGGCTCCGAACGAGCACGGGTTGGTTCCCCCCGACGAGCCACCGTCCCCCACGGCAGGGTCGCCGCCATCCGGCTTGATCGGGCCGCCGCCGCCGGTGCCGCCGTCGCTCATGGCGGTGCCGCCGCTTGCCTTCACCACGCAGGCGCCGCCCGAGAGCGCGAAGATCGGGACCACCGACGGGAACTTCGGGGAGCCTGGCGTCGCCGCAGAGGCCAGGACCGCGGCTGCCTGCAACGCGTTCTGGTAGGCGTCACAGGAGCTCTTGCAGAGGACGACGTTGCCCTTCGCGTCCTGGACCCAGCCCTCGCCTCCACCATGACATTCTGTGACGCTCTTCCCCGGCAAGTTCTTGATCACGGTGGTGTTGCCGAAGAACGTCGGGTCCGAGAACCAGAGCTCCGAGCTCGGACCGAAGGTGTCGGGCGAGCTCTTCGGCGGCGAATACGTGCAGGTGGCCGACGCCGTGAACGCGCGAATGATCGCCGTCTGCGCAGCTGTGGAGTTGACCGAGGCGTTGTAGCAACTACCGCCTGTCGAAGCGACGGCGGCCGCGAAGGCTTTGGAGGGCGCGGTGTTGTTGTTGCACGGATCCTCTGCGCCGCTGCCGATCTCCACCACCGTGGTGGGAACGTCCTTGTGTGCTGTGATGATGTCCGCGGGCAGCTTCTGCGCGCCGCCCATCTGCGGGTCCGTACAAGCCGGGCTCGGGATGAAGCCCTTGTTCGCGATCATGATGACCGTCTTGTTCACGATGCCAGGCGCGCCGATGATCTCCGCATACGCGGTCTCGAGCCCTGCGACCTGATTCTGCACGGTCCACGTGCCATCGAACGAGTAGTCCGCAGGGTTCACCGACAACGCCGCCACCGCCGTCAGACTCTTGTCCGGAAGCATGGAGGAGAGCGTCGACGGGCACGTCCCGTTGCTCGCGACCGGCATGAAGTGGAAGCCGACCTTCAGGTTAGCAAACGCTGGATCGGCCTTCTTCGCGAGCAGGCTGCCAGCCGCGGCCAGGAAGTCCGTCGCGCTCTTCGTGGGGTCGATCACGAACTCGACAGCGGATGCGACCGGGGTGAGCGCCGCGGAGCTGCACGTCCCGCTCTGCGGGTTCGAGACGGTGCCGTCGGGATTGGCGCCCATCAACTTCAGCTGGTCCGCCGCGCAGATCGACTGTGACGCGAGCTTGGGCCGGCACACCGGGTTCACGGTGACCGACGTGATGCGGTGCGGGCTGCCCAGCGTACCGTGCACGAGATCGCAGAGGCCGGGAGCGAGCTGGAAGATCTGCGGCTTCGTCGCGTCTGGAATGAAGAACCCTTCGTCCTTGTCGAGGTCCAGGATCTCGTTGCCAAGCCCGCTGTCGAACGCAACGCGCACATTCAGGCCGTCGGCGGGAAGCGTGACGCCGCCGGGCACCTGGGGCAAAGAAGCGCCCGGGGGAAGCGCCGGCGCGCCAATGGCGCCAGGCAATGCATAGATGCACTGCGCGTCGTCCACCGTGAGCGGCGGCACCGTGACCTGATCGCTGAAGCATGAGTCGACCGCGAAGCACGTCCCGTCGCCGCCATAGAGCAGGTTGTCGTTGTACTCGGTGAGGGTCGTGACCTGGGTGTTCGAGTCCACGCAGCGCCCGGCCTTGCAGGTCTTCTCGCTGATCGAGTTCCCGCATTCGACGTCGAAGCAGGAGAACTTGAGCGGCATCGGCACGAACAGGATCTGGTTCGGCGAGTACGGCTGACGCGACACACGAAGCACGCGCGCGCCGCCGCCCGAGTTGAGCGAGCCCCCGACGGACGCGGGGATCGCGCAGCCGTAGCCAGGGCTCTGCGCGATCTGTCCGGCGGGCGTCGCCGGGTCGTCCGAGTCTGCCGCCGTGAAGCCCGTGACCGAGATGATGACCGGCGTGCCAGCGGCGCTGCGTGGGAGTGCGCCCAGCGACCGCGGCAGCTGCACCTTGTTGTCGTACACGAGGTAGTTCTTGCAGAAGGTCACCGTGCCCTCGACGGACACGCTCACCTGCACGGTCTTCAGATCGCGCGGGACCTGGACCTGCGTGGAGATGCCAGCGACGAGCTCCGTCTGCTTCTGCGACTCGCACCCCATCCAGCCCAGCGCGGCGGTGGTGACGAGAGCGAGCGAGCAAAGAGCCGGGCGACGGTTCAGCATGGTGTCTCCTTCAAAACAAAGCTCACGACGAGAAGAGTGACGTCAGAGGCAAAAGCCAATCAGTGGAAGTGGTACGCGGCGGGCGTCTGAACGGTGAAGGGCGGCAGCGTGCCCCTGACGGGCTCCTGGTCCTTCGGAGCAAAGATGAAGCCGGCTGCGATCGCGCCGCCGCCGACCACGAGGATCGTGCCGATGAGCCAGGGGACGAAGCTGGGGTGGCGGTCCTCGTTGAGCTCCACGGTGACGGGCTTCTCTTGCCCCGGCTTCACCTCGATGTCGTGCGTCCACGTGTAGAAGCCTTCCTTCTTCACGGTGACCTGGTGCGTGCTCTGGGTTCCGACAGGACCTTCCCACACGTCCGCGCCCACGAACTTTCCGTCGAGCTCGATGACGGCGCCCGACGGCTGCGCGCGGATCTTGAGCCGGCCTTGCGCGATCTCCCGCGAAAGCGCGAGGGTGAGCGTGGTGGGCTCCCCCTCCTTCAGCGTCACTGGCTGGGACACGGTCACGAAGCCTGGCGCCTCCGCCGTGATGACGTGCGGATCGTTCGTGAGACTGAGGCGACCCTTGTACGGCGACGTGCCGACCTCTTTGCCATCCACCTTGATGATCGCGCTCGGGGCGCCCTGCACGGTCACCTCGATCATGGCGGTCTTCACGACGGGCTCGATCTTGATCGCCAGCTTTGCAGGCGTCTTTCCGAGCACGGTGATGTTCTCCGCGGCCTGCCCGAACCCGGGCTTCTGTACGACGATCTTGCGTCGACCGATGTTCACGTCCACGGGCTTCTGCAGCGGCGACTTGCCCACGGTCTCGTCGTCGACGGTGATGGTGGCGTCGGCCTCGTTGACCTCCACCATGAGCGTGGAGACGAAGTCGCCGAGGCCGGAGATGTTGTCGCGAAGACGCGTCTCGTCCTCGGGGGTGAGCTTGCCGCCACCCTCTGCGAGCTCACGCTTGAAGATCTCGATCGCCTTCGTGTAGTGGCTGAGCGCCTTCTCGCAGGCGCCGACGTTGAACAGCACGCGCGGGTTCTTCGAGAGGTCGTACGCCCGCTGGAACTCCGCCCCGGCCGAGTCCCACCGTTGCCGCGCGAAGAGGTCCAGTCCGCGGTCCCATGAGTCGCGTGCGTCTCCCGTGAGCTCGTCGTGGATGGACGTGGGCTTCTTCGGCGGCGCGGCGAACGCGGCGACCGGCGTCAACGTCGGCAGCACGAGTGACGCAGTCACGACCACGGCGATGGGGAATTTGAGTAGAGAGCGCATGTCTTCTTGTTCTCGGTCTCTGCCCTCGGGCAGCGCGCGCTCCGCTGAGGCGCGAGCCTCCGGAGTGGCGAGGTTCACTTCAGCGGTCAGTGCACGGCCTCGTTCTCGAGGACGCTGGTGTGAGTCGGATTCGGGTTGGTGTTGCCAGGCTTGACGGACGGGATGGCTGGGACGGCGGGAACGACCTGGTTCGGCCGCACGACACTCACCACGGCGGCCGCGCCCGCGTCCTTCGTGGCGACGCTGGTGTCCACGCTGGGCACGCCCGTCGGAAGCACGTTGCTCGCCGGCGGCGGTGGCGAGGACGGGATTCCTGCGGACGTCGAGGTCATCACCAGGCCCGCCGCGTTGGTCGTGCCACCGGGGTCGGCCTTCACCCCGTCGCCGCGCAGCGCCTTGATTCCGAAGACGCCGCCGACGATGACGACGAGGGCGATCGGGACCAGCGCATAGACCAGCGGCGAGCGCCTCGGCGCCTGGACCTGCACCTCGGGCTCGTTGGTGTCGCGAACGACAGCCAGGTTCGTGCGCACGCCCGCGTGATCGACGGGAGAGTCTTGCGCTTGTGACGGCTGTACTCCCGGCGGTCGTGACAGCTGCTGCTGCATGAGCTGCGTGGCCTTCGGCGCGTGGTCGCCGAGGTCCGGGTAGCTCGCCTGTGTCTTCGCCGTGGCCTCGCTGGGCGTGGCCCGCGTGTCACTCGCCGGCGTCGCTACATATGGCTTCGTTTGCTGGCCGAGCGCCGAGAAGGCGAACGTGCTGGAAGGCCCATTTTCAGGCCGCGGAACGATCGAGGAGCGGCTCTCGGGCTGGTAGTTCTTGATGCGGTCCAGCACCGGAAGCGTGCGCGCCGACGCGAACGGAACGAGCGCCTCCGCGAGCTCACCGACGCTCTGATAACGATCCGCGACCTCACGAGCGAGCGCCTTGTGGACGACCACGGCGAGCTCCGGCGAGATGTCCTCGCGCGCCTCCCGGATGGGTGGCACGTCCGCAGTGAACAGCTTGAACAGGATCTCCGTGAACTCGCCTGTGTCCGAAGTGAACGGCGTGTGACCGGTGAGCAGCTCGTAGAAGATGACGCCCACGGAGTAGATGTCGCTCCGTGCGTCGACGTCGCGCGGGCTGCGTGCCTGCTCCGGCGACATGTATAGCGGCGTGCCGAGCGCGGAGTTCGTCTGCGTCAGCGACGCGCTGCCCTGCTGCGCGACCTTGCTGATCCCGAAGTCCAGGATCTTCACGAAGTCCGCCTGTCCTTCGTGGCGGATGACGAAGCAGTTCGAAGGCTTCATGTCGCGGTGGATGATGCCGAGCGCATGCGCGACCTGCAGCCCACGGAGGATCTGCGACATGAAGTGAACGACGCGCTCGATCTCGAGCCCGGGCTTGCCCTGCTCGGTCAGGAGCTCCGACAGGTCCCGCCCGTCGAGGCAATCCATGACGAGGTACGGAGCGCCCGACGGCAGCTTGCCCACGTCGCTCACCTGCACCACGTGCTCACTCTTGATCGCCTTGGACGCGACGCCTTCGTTCAGGAATCGCTCGACCGCGCCCGGAAAGGACACGTATTGCGGGTTCATGAACTTGAGCGCAACCGGAGCGCGCAGCAGCAAGTGGATGGCCTTGGCGACCGCGCCCATGCCGCCCTCACCGAGCATGCGCTCGATCTGGTACTTGCCGTCGATGATCTCGCCGGTGGTGGGGTAGCCGTTGGGGGGTTGACCGGACATATTCGTAGCCTTCTCAGAATAGATGGGGTCGCGTCACAACGCTAGACACACGAACGGGGGACCCGGTCTGGTGTAGGTGGCGGGGCACCCTGCCTGGTCCCGCGCGCGGGGTGGCCCCGCGCACCCTTGGGAGCGGAGCGCGACTGGGGTATACAGCCTCGCCATGAGTCAGCCTCGCCAGTCCAAGCCGCCGCCCCCGCACATGGCCCGCCTGTCCGATCTGAACAGCAAGGCGCTCCTTGGTGGTGGTGCGGACCGTATCAAGAAGCAACACGAAGGCGGCAAGCTCACGGCGCGCGAGCGCATCGACCTCCTCGTCGATCCTGGCTCATTCGAGGAGATCGGCCGCTTCGTCACGCACCGCTGCACCGACTTCGGCATGGAGAGCCAGAAGGTCCTGGGCGACGGCGTCGTCACTGGCCACGGCCTCGTCAACGGTCGCAAGGTCTTCGTGTTCGCGCAGGACTTCACCGTGTTCGGCGGCTCTCTGTCCGGGGCGTACGCGCAGAAGATCTGCAAGCTGATGGACATGGCCATGAAGGTCGGCGCGCCCGTCATCGGTCTCAACGACTCGGGCGGCGCGCGCATCCAGGAGGGAGTCGAGTCGCTCGCCGGCTACGCGGACATCTTCTTGCGCAACACGCTCGCGTCGGGCGTCGTGCCGCAGATAAGCGCGATCATGGGCCCGTGCGCGGGCGGTGCCGTCTATTCGCCGGCCATCACGGACTTCATCCTGATGGTGGAGAACACGAGCTACATGTTCATCACTGGCCCCGACGTCATCCGCACGGTGACGCACGAAGAGGTCACGAAGGAGGAGCTCGGCGGCGCCACCACGCACGCGAGCAAGAGCGGCGTCTGCCACCTGACGTCCGCGGACGACAAGACATGCATCGCGCAGATCCGCGAGCTGCTCTCCTTCATGCCTTCGAACAACACGGAGGACCCGCCCACCAAGGCGTCCACGGATCCGCCGCTGCGTGAGGTGCCCGAGCTCGACACGATGATCCCGATCGAGTCGAACCGTCCCTATGACGTGAAGGACGTGCTCCGCGCCGTCATGGACGACGCGCAGTTCTTCGAGGTCGCGGAGCAGTACGCCGCGAACATCGTCATCGGCTACGCGCGCGTGGGTGGCAGGGTCATCGGTGTGGTCGCGAACCAGCCGCAGGTGCTTGCGGGTGTGCTGGACATCGATGCGTCGATGAAGGCCGCACGCTTCGTGCGCTTCTGCGACTGCTTCAACATCCCGCTCGTGACGTTCGTGGATGTGCCCGGCTTCCTTCCCGGCACGGAGCAGGAGTACGGCGGCATCATCAAGCACGGCGCCAAGCTGCTCTTCGCGTTCGCGGAGGCGACGGTCCCGAAGATCACAGTCATCCTGCGCAAGGCCTACGGCGGGGCGTACGACGTCATGGCGTCCAAGCACATTCGCGCGGACTTCAACTTCGCGTTCCCCACGGCGGAGATCGCCGTGATGGGTCCCGACGGCGCGGTCAGCATCGTGCGCCGCAAGGAGATCGACAGCGCGAAGGATCCCGCGGCGACGCGCGCGGAATTCATTGCAGACTACAAGGAAAAATTCGCGAACCCGTACAAGGCCGCAGAGCTCGGCTTCATCGACGAGGTCATCTTCCCGCACACGCTGCGCCAGCGTCTGCATCGCTCTCTCGAAGTCCTGAAAGACAAGCGCGACACCAACCCGCCAAAAAAACACAGCAACATCCCGCTGTAGATCTGCGCGCGAAAACTTGGCCCTCGGGACGCGTGTCCCTTATCCCCGATGACAACGACGCTCGCATGTGCGCGGGCGCTTTGTCGGAGGAGTCGTCATGGGCACTGAGAGCGATCGTCGCGGGGGCAACGCGACACGAATTCCGTTCGATGCGATGGTCGAGGTGGGTGGGGCGCTGGGGCCCTCGTTCGAGGCCAAGGCGATCAACCTTTCGCCTGACGGGATGCAGCTCAAGACCGCATACCTCCCCGAGGTGGGGCAGCCCGTGAGCTGCAGCTTCGAGGCGCCAGAGCTCGGGATGGTCCTCGTGTCTGGCGTGGTCATCTGGCAGGACAAGCACGGCGATGGAGGCGAGTTCGGGATCCGGTTCACGAACATCGACCCCGAGAGCGCCGCGCACCTGAAGAGGCTCATCGCGCAGGCAGTGGGCGACACCGCGAGGGCGGGCTCACGCGTTCGCCTCCACATCGAAGGCCTTGCTTCACCGATGCGCGGGCGTGTTCGCGATGCCGACGGCAATGGCGTCACCGCATGCAGCGACCTCAACTTCCTGCAGCTCGGCAAGCCCCTCGACCTCGAGGACGCAGCCTCTGGCGCGCGTCGTCCGGCGCATATCGGCGGCGTGCAGCTGGAGATCGACCCGGCGTCGCAGGTGCCGCAGCTGATCGTCAGCATGCGCTACACGGACGCCGCCCCCTCCGAAGACGTGGCGGTCGCGACCGACGACGTGTCGGGCAATGCGGCCCCCAGGTCCGACTCTCCCGATACCGTGCAGGAGCCCGCGCAGGCGGCCTTCCGCGGCGGCGAAGAGGAGATCGAAGAAGAGTCGAACAAGATGAAGAGCGCCTGGGCGAAGAAGGCGCAGAACGTGGGCCCCATGCTGAACACGTGGGCCAAGAGCACGAAAGAAAAGCTCACCATGATGTTGAAGAAGCGTGGTGAGGGAAAGAAGGACGACGTCGCGATCCCGCTTCGTCGCACCACCTCGCCGCCCCCGGCCGGCGCGCTCCACTCGAGCGGTCGCAAGGTGATCCGCGGCGACGTCGAGGAAGAGTCCTACGGGGTCGAGAAGAAGCCGTTCAAGTTCACGAAGCGCCATGCCGCTGTTGCCGGCGCCGTGGGCATCGCATCGATCCTCGCGATCGTCGCGTTTCGCAAGCCGGCTGAGAAGCCGCTGGTCGGCGCGCCCACCGAGACGGCCGGGCACGGCACCACCGCGGAGAACACGCCGGCGCAGCTCCCGCCGCCGCCGGGCGCAGTCCAGCCAGGGGCCACGGGTGCACCGGGCGCGCTTCCCATCGCGAACAACAACGACATGAACATCGCGCCCGAGGACGACAAGTCCATGAAGGGCAAGAAGTACAAGGTCGCTCCGTTCATGAACGGCGCTGTCTCCCACGGCAACGTCCTTCGTCTGAAGATGGACGGTGCGATCGAGAAGATCCAGGGCGCGCCGCAGCCGACCGGCTTCACCGTCGTCATCCCGAACCGCAAGTCCGAGGAGGCCGCAGCGCCGCTCGCCGCGCGTGACGGTCGTATCGCGGGCATCAACGTCGCGAACAACCCGAGCGGCGCCGAGCTCACCATCAGCTTCAAGGATGGCGTGCCGAACTACATGGTCCGCGCGAAGGGAAATTACCTGGAGATCGTGCTTGCGCAGGGAAATGCGCAGGCGTCAAACGACAAGGACGGAGACTCTCCGAAGCCCACCGCGAAGAAGGGTCACCCGAAGCACAAGAAGCACTGAGCACGCAGGCGTCTTGAACGAGCTGCTCGTTCGATGGGTGGTGGCGTTCGCCTTCACCGAGATCATCGAGGTCCCGATCTACCGGCGCATGCTGGGGAGCCGGTTCCTCGAGGCGCTCGGGGCGAGTGCCGTCACCCATCCGCTTTTGTGGTTCGTGTTCGTGCCGGCCGTACGGCAACACCTGACTTACGTGCAGTATGCAGCCATCGGGGAGACACTCGTTGTGGTCGTCGAGGCCCTCTGGTTCGGTGTGCTCTTCAAGCGGAAGCGCGCGTTCCTGGGCAGCTTGGCCGCGAACGGCGCGAGCTACGGGCTGGGTCTTGTCGCGCACGCGCTGTTCGGGTGGCCGTGAATCTGGTGCCGCTCCCACGCCGCTTCCGATGGGACCCGCCGCGTCAGCGAGCGCCGCGGCCCTTGCGCGTGCCCTGTGGCAGTGACGTGCGGCTCGTGGCGGCGAGGTCGAACCCGGCTCTATCACCGCGCGCGAAGGCCATTGCGCCTGCGTACGCGATCATCGCGGCGTTGTCCGTGCAGCTCGCGAGCTCCGGCAAGACGGCTCGCATGCCGCGCTTCTCCGCCTCGGCGGTGACACGCGCGCGAAGTCCGCGGTTCGCGGCCACGCCTCCGCCGATGACGACCTGATTGACGCCTTGCTCCTCGGCTGCGCGAAACAGCTTCCGTTGCAGCGTATCCGTGACCACGTCCTGGAACGACGCGCAGATGTCCGCGAGGCGCTCACCGCTCGTGGGGACGCCCTCGCGCTCCACCAGCTGCGCGACCTGCGTCTTCAGCCCCGAGAAGCTGAACTCGAGCGAGTCGATGCGCGCCATCGGTCTCGTGAACGGCACCGAGCCCGCGCGCCCCTGTGCGGCAAGGCGATCGATCGCGGGGCCGCCGGGGTATCCGAGCCCGAGCAGCTTGGCGACCTTGTCGAACGCCTCGCCCGCGGCGTCATCGCGAGTGGCGCCGAGCTCTCGCATGAGCGACACGTGCGGACCGTCGACGCGATAGAGCGCGGTGTGTCCGCCGGACACGAGCAGTGACACGAACGGAAACGTCGGTGGCTCGGGGCTCTTCTCACCGCGCCGCAGGAACACGGACAGGATGTGCCCCACCAGATGGTCCACGCCCACGAGAGGCTTGTCCGACGCCCACGCGAGGCCCTTCACGGCCTGCACGCCCACGAGCAACGCGCCCACGAGCCCGGGGCGACACGTCACGGCGATCACGTCGAGGTCTGCGAGCGTAACGGAAGCCTTCGCGAGCGCTTCCGTCACCACGGGCCCGAAGCTCCGCAGGTGGTCGCGCGCGGCCAGCTCGGGGATGATGCCTCCGTAGCGGGCGTGAAGATCGATCTGCGACTGCACGACATCGGAGAGCACGAGCCCGTCGTCGCGAACGACGGCTGCGCCTGTCTCGTCGCATGAAGACTCGATGCCTAGAACGAGCACGACTGATCGCCCTTGGTCAGCGCAAACACGCCGAAGAGGCGCGACGCGGCCTCTGTACCTCCGTCGCCGTCCATGGGAGCGCTGCGAAACATTCGCACCTCGATGTCGGACGACTGAAGAAGCGACACGACGACCGTGGCGTCCGACTTGTCGTTTCCATCGCCGTTGGGGCGCGCGACATACACGAAATTCTTCACGCGGCCTTCGCCGAAGTTGAGCGTGGAGAGCGGATCGTGAAATAGCTCCGGTATGGGGCGCAGCGGCTCGGCCCGGAAGCGCCCGTCGGATGTGGAGATGACGCCAGGGCTGTCCTGGAGGTGATCCGTGTCGAGCGTCAGGCAGACCTTCGTGTCGCCCGGAAACCCGCTCCGGACGAACGCGCCGGTGGCGATAGCGCCCTGATAGCTGCCACCGCCAGAGGTGGAGAAGCGCGACAGATCCCTGCACCCCATCGCACCCATCGCGGCCGTCACGAGCAAAGCGCACGCCAATGAAGAAGTGACCCGAGAAGAAGTGACCCGAGACCTCATTTGCCCTTGGGATTGGCCGTCGCGCCGGGTCCGTCCAGGATCTCCTTTGCCGTCTCTCGCACGTGTGGCTCCGCATCCGTCGCCGCAACACCCTTCGCGACCGCGCGCGCTCGCTCGTGATCACACTCGTCCAGTGCGACGAGCGCCGCCTCACGCACGATCGCGAACGGCTCGTCCTTGATGGCGCGCTCCAGGTGCGAGGCGGCGGCGTCCGTGACGGGGTCCTTTGCGCCGGCCTTGCCCACCCGACCCAGCGCCTGTGCGGCAAGCAGCCGCATGGACCATGCGTCGTGCTTCTTCATGATGGACGCGACCGCATCCACGGTGGCCTGTGAAGGGTGCGCGCCCGTGGCCGACAACGCGATGCGCGCGACGTTGGGATCTTGATCCGTCAACGCCAGCGTCATTGCCTGCGCTGCCTCCTTGGATGGCGAACGCGCCAGGAAGACGATCGCGCGCGTGCGGATCTGCGAGTCGGGGTGACGCGCGAGCAGCACGACCCCAGGCTCGATCTGCTGCGCCAACGTGCGGAGCTTTGCGCGCGCCTCGGGAGCGGCCGCGCTCTCGTCCGGGCTCAGGATCGGCATGAGGCCGTCCTCCTTCGCGAGCGCATCCAGCACGACGCGCGCACGATCACCCGACGTGGCCAGCGCGGCGTTCGCCGAGCGCGTGAGCGGCTCCGCGAACTGCGTGAGCACCAGCGCGCGCTCCTTCGCCGGGAGCTCCTTCGGAACGAGCTCCGCGATCACCGCGTCCGCGTCGAGCTGATCCTCCGGCACGGGCAGGAGATCCTTCGGCTCGTGCGCGTCTCGCGTGGCCAGGATGGTGAGGCCGAAGAGCGCGGCGCGTCGCAGCGTGTCGCCTTGCGGACGATTGCGATCGGAGCCGCTCTGCGCCGCGAACAGCGAGTCCGCGATGACCTGCGGCGTGCTCCGCTCCTCGGCGCGCCCACTCTTCGCCGACGAGAGGGACATGCGTGCCAGCGCCATCGCCGCCGCTGCGCGCGGGAGCGGCTCCTGCGACTCCGCGAGCGCCACGAGCGTCGGGGTCTCGGCGTCCGCGTTGAGCTCGGCGAGGGCATAGGCGGCGGCTGCACGTGCGACGGTGCCTGCGTCGGAAGAGCGGGCCGTCTGCGCCGCGAGCGGGATGCTTCCCTTGTCGTGCTGCGCGGCAAGACCGAGCAACGCGTAGGCGCGCATCTCCGGCGTCCCGCGCTCCGCGATCTTGCGAAGCAGCGGGATCGCGCGCTTGTCGGGGACCTTCGCGGCCGCCCACGCGGCGCCAACGGCGATGGTGTCGGTGGCGATCGCATCGAAGCCGAGCTTCTCCTGATCACGCGGAAAAAGCAGGGTTTCGTAGCGTGCGAGCATGGCCGGATCACGCAGTGCACCGCAGGCGATCATCGCGCGCGCGCGCAGCGGTGTCTCTGCCGGACCGGTGGCGAAGGCGAAGAGCGGCGGCCCCGCGTTCTTGTTCTCCACGTAGCCGAGCACGTCGATCGCGACGCGCTGCTGCGTGCCGTCGCCGTCGGACAGCGCGTCGAGCAACGGCTTCATGGCGCGCGCACCGATGCGGACGAGCCGCGCGCGAGCCTCCTGCGCGTCCTTCGAGTTGCTACGGCGCACCTGCGCCACGAGCGCGTACGTGAGATTTCCGTACACCTCGACCAGCAGGCGCCGGTAGATGGGCCGCTGCGGATTGCCGATCGCCAGGGGCAAGAGCTCCTGCTCTAGTGACTCGAGCGTGCCGCGCCCGAGGTTGATCTGCATGGAGAGCCGAGCCGCGCGTGCGACCAGCTCCTCGTCCGGCGCGCCGCGCAACACGCGACGGAAGAGCCGGTCCGCGTCGTCCGTCTCGCCCTTCGCGAGGAGCAGATCCGCGAGCTCCAGGTAGACGATGAACAGGCGATCGTTCTTGGAGATGGCGGCGCGGAACTCGATGATCGCCTTGTCCACGTCCTGGCGCGAGCGGTACATCTCGCCCAGGTGCTTGTGGCCCTCCGCGTCGTCGGGGTTCAGCTCCACGCCGCGAGCCGCGTACTTGATCGCGTCGTCGTCGCGATTGAGCTGCAGTGCGTACTGCGCCATGCGCTGGTACAGCTCGCGCGCGCGCTTGGGCTCGACCGTGACCAGCTTGTCGAGCAGCGCGATCGCCTCGGGCAGCTTGTTGTCCTGCACGAGCACGCGCTCGAGGGCAAGGTAGCTCTCGACGTCGCCAGGGGCCTTGTCGATGACCTTGCGGAGCGTGGACGCGGCGTCCGCGAGGTGCCGCAGGTGGATGTGCGCCTCCGCGAGCATGCGCCCTGCCTCGAGATCCGGTGGGACCTGATTGAAGCGCGAGTTGAGCGGCGCGATCTGGTCGGCCAGGATGCGCTCCAGGCTCCACAGCGTGACGATGCGGGAGCGTGCCTCGCGCGCGAGGATCGAGTCGCTCGCCTTCTGCGCCTTCTCCGACAGCTCTATCCAGATCTGGCGCGACTCCTTGTACTGATGCTTTCGCTCCAGCGCGCCGGCGAGCTGCTTCTTGAAGGGAGCGCTGTTCGGATCGAGCTGCACGGCCTCCTTGAACGCGGCCAGCGCGTCGTCCGCCATGTCGTGCTCGAGGTACACGTCGCCCAGCGCCGACAGCGCGCGCGCGCGCGGCGTGATCGTGGTGAGGATGCGTCGCCACGTGGCGATGGCCTGCGCCTTGTCGCCCTCCTGGAAGTAGTGGTCGCCCAGGTCCACGAGGTGCGAAGGGTCGTTCGAGCTCACCTGCGCCAGGCGCGAGAGCACCTTCAGCGACCGCTCGGCCTCGCCGATGCGTCCATAGAAATCCGCGAGGCGCGAGAGGCTCTCCTCATCGCTCTGGGCGCGTGCCTCGAGCTCAGTGAGGAGCCGGAGCGCCCGCGTGCGATCGCCGCGCTGCATGAGCGCGTCGCACTGCTCGAACACGAACTGCGGGTTGTTCGGCGCGGCGCGGATCAGGCCTTCGTACTCGGCGATGGCGCGATCGAGCTCGCCCTGCGACTGCAAGACGCGAATGAGCTTCAGGCGAAGGTCGATGTGACGCGGGTTCAGCACGAGCGCCTTTTTGTAGGCGATCAGCGCGTTCGCGGGATCGCCAGTCTCCTCGTAGAGACCGCCCAGGAGCGCGAGCCGCGCGAAGTCCGACGGGTGCTCGTCCTCGATCTGCTTGATGAGCACCGGGAGCTGCTGGTCGGCGCGGTAGATCTCCGTGATGGTCTCGTATATCTCGCCGCGGACCGCTGCCTCGCTGCCGCTGGCGGACAGCGCGCGCTTCAACGTCGCGATCGCCTCCTGGTTCTTGTGAGCCTTCGCCTGCGCGCGACCCAGGTCCTTCAGTGCGGGTGCGAGCGCGCGGTTGTCGCCGGCTGCCGCGGTGACGAGATCCTTGAACTCGACCTCGGCCTTCTCATACTCGCCGCGCGAGAAGAGCTCGCGGCCGAGCTCACCGCGCACGAACAAGGATGTAGACTGCATCTTCACGAGCTGCGCGTGGTAGCCCTTGGCGCCGCCGAAATCCTTCGCGTCCAGCGCGATGGTCATGAGCGTACGGAGCGTCTGCTCCTTGTCCGCGGCGACCGTCTGCAGCAGAAGCGCCTGCTCGTAGCGTGTGCGCGCGGGCGCCACGTCGCCGCGATCCTGGAGCAGGTGAGCGAGCGCGAGCACCGCCGCAGCGTCGTTCGCCTTCTGTGCGATCGCCTTCTCCAGCGTCTTGATCGCGTCGTCCGCGCGTCCGTCGAGCTTGTAGACGCCGGCAAGAGTGACCGTGGACGCGTACTGATCGGCGCCGGCCACAGCGGCGCGTGCCTCGAAGTCGGCCACGAGCTTCACGATGTTGCCGTCGCGCTCGCGATAGAGCTGTGCAAGACGCTGGAGCGGAAACGGCGAGCCCGGCTGCGTGAGGACGATGCGCGTGTAGCGATCGATGAGCGCCTGCTGCGTCGCCCCGGGCGAAACGGGCGGCGCCGGAGGTCTCCCACCCGCGGGCGGCCTTCCACCGGCGGGAGGACGTCCTCCAGACGGCGGCTTCTTGCGACCACGAGGGTCGAAGTCCTGGGCGTGGACCACGCTGCCCGTGACGAGCACGAGGAGTAGGGCAAGCAGCGGGGTTCGCCTTCGCATCGGTTCCAGAGTAGATGCTATCGCGTTTGAATTCTTGGACGAAGCTCCTCATCGACGGCGGGTTTCTCGCCTTCCGCACCTTCTGGCTCGCCTTCTGCCTCGCCTACCTGCCTGCATGTTCACGGTCCTGCGGCGGGTCCGCGGCGAATGAAGCAGACGCGGGAAGCAGAGATGCGTCATGGGCGTTGTCGGCGGGAGCCGCCGGAAGCGATGGAAGCGCAGGCGTGGACGTCGTCGCGGCAGCCTCTCCAGGCGTTCCCGGCCTTCCCGAGGCACCCACGAACGACGTGCTCACTGGCGGCACCGTCGACGGTGCAGCGCTGCGCGAGAAGAATCGCGCGCGCCTGTCGAAGGACCGTTCGGCCGTCGCGCTCATTCGTGGCGACGACGTGCGGGCGCTCGGCATGCACATCTGCGAGGCGAAGGTCCCGCAGCGGGCGAAGGACACCCGGATCCTCATCAAGCCGAACATGGGCGGCTTCGAGTGGTTCCGCGATCCGGCGAAGAACGGCGGTGACGACGGTCTCTCCGGCCGCATCACGCAGCCAGAGTTCGTGCGCGGGATCGTGCACTGCCTGAAGGCGCGCGGTCACACCAGGATCACGATCGCGGAAGGGTGGGGCGCCACGCACAAGGACTGGGAGCACCTCATTCGCGCCTCCGGGTACGAGGCAATGGCGAAGGAAGAGGGCGTTCCGCTCGTCGCCATGGACGACGACGGTGTGTTCGACGTGGAGGGAGACAAGCCGGGGAAGCCGCTCGCCGTCACGGGCATGGAGAAGACGCGCATGCCGAAGGTGCTGCTCCCCAAGATTCTGGCGGAGCACCTGGACGGCGGTCTCTTCATCTCGGCGCCCAAGCTCAAGGTTCATCGCTTCGGCGTGGTCTCCATCGGCATCAAGGGAATGCAGGGCGTGGTCATGACGAGCGACGCCTCGCCCGCGTTCCACCAGAAATGGCGCTCGCACCGTGAGCTGTCGGCGGCGCTCCTTGCGGGCAAGCAAGGCGATGCGGACGCGCGGCCGAAGTACGTCGCGTCGCTGGAGGTGTTCGCGGAGCGCATGACGGACATGCTGGAGCTGGCGGCGCCAGACGTGGTGCTCGCAGAGGGCGCGCCTGCGATGGGAGGCGACGGCTTCGGCAAGCGCTTCCCGGTGGCCGAACACGTCGCGCTGGGCGGCACGAACGCGATCCTGGTCGATCGCATCGGGGCTCAATTTCTCGGCCTATGGGACAACGCGGCGCTCGGTCGCGAGCTCCTCGGACACCGGACGTCGCCCCTCATCGAGATCGCTGCGAAGCGGTTCGGCGTGGACATCTCTTCGCCTGCTGTGGAGGGGGACGGCGCATCACTCCTCGCGAAGCGGCGTCCTGCGCGTCTGCTCGGTATGGCCGGCTTCGAGATCAAGGACGACGCATCCACGAGCGAGAACGTGGAATCGGGCGACGGTGGAGTCACACTTCCAGAGCTCTCCGCCGCGCGCGCCAGCACACCCCTCGTCATCGACGGCAACGCAAATGAGGACGCATGGCGGGCCGCGACGCCGATCACCTTCGATACGAACACCCGCGGTGAGCACACGGGCACCACCACCACGGTGCGCGCGCTCTGGTCACCAACGTCCGTGACGTTCGCGATCGACATGGACGGCGCAGCCTTCAATGTCGACGAGTCACGCCCGAAGGACACGGAGCGCGAGCACCTCTACGAGGAGGACTGTGCGGAGATCTTCCTCGGTCCCGATCCCGGGCGCCTCACGCACTACTTCGAGATGGAGGTCGGGCCGCTTGGGCACTTCTTCGACATCGAGATCGATCGCGCGGCGAAGAGCGCAAGCAAGAAGAGCGACGTCACCTGGTCGGGCAAGCTCGAGATCGGCGCGCGTCCGGAGCGCGGCTCGCGTCGCGCCCACCTGGAGATCGCGATCCGTGCGCCAGAGGTCACGGCCGCGCTCGCACCGAACGCACGCCTTGCGCTCGGTCTGTTCCGCATGGAGGGAAAAGGTCCTCGCGCGTACCTCGCGTGGAGTCCCGCGCGCACGGAACGGCCGAATTTCCACGTCCCGGAGGCCTTCGGCACGTTGCGCCTCTCGCCCTGACTCGTTACCGTTGCAGGCGATGTCATTCATCCAGACGCCTCCCAGCCTCGAGAATCAATTCGACGACGACCGCGTGCTCAAGTCCTACCTGGCGCGCCGTCTTCCAGGCGATGCGAAGGCGCGGATCGAAGATGAGCTTCGCGAGATGGGCGCGCTCGCGGTCGGCAGCCTCCTCACCTCGCTCCACGAGGAACGCCTCACGGAGCCGGAGCTCACGCAGTGGGACGCGTGGGGCAACCGCGTCGATCACATCGAGCTGAACGCGCACTGGAAGAAGGCGCGCGTGATCGCCGCGGAGAAGGGCGTCGTCGCCACGGGCTACGAGAACAAGACGGGCGAGCTGTCGCGCGTGCACCAGTTCGCGCTCGCGTATCTCTTCGAGCCGAGCTCCGGCGTGTACTCGTGCCCGCTCGCGATGACGGATGGCGCGGCGAAGACGTTGCTGATGTCCGGCAACAAGACGCTCATCGACCGCGCACTACCGAAGCTCACGCATCGCGCGATCGCCGAGTCGTGGACGTCCGGGCAGTGGATGACGGAGCGGACGGGTGGGTCGGACGTCGCCATCAGTGAGACCATCGCGAAGAAGGACGGGGACAACTACCGCCTCCACGGCACCAAATGGTTCACGTCGGCGACCACCAGCGAGATGGCGCTCACGCTCGGCCGGCCCGAGGGCAATCCTCCCGGCGGCGGCGGGCTCGCCCTCTTCTACGTGGAGACGCGCGACGCGAACAATCGCCTCAACGGGATCCAGATCAACCGCCTGAAGGACAAGCTCGGCACGCGCATGGTGCCCACCGCAGAGCTCACCCTGGACGGCGCGCTCGCGATCCCGGTGAGCGGGGCCAAGGATGGCATCAAGAACATCACGCCCATGCTCGCGATCACGCGGACGTGGAATGCGGTCTGCGCGGCTTCGGCCATGCGTCGCGCGGTGGCGCTCGCGAAGGACTACGCAAAGAAGCGCGTTGCATTCGGGGCGAAGCTCTCCGAGAAGCCGCTGCACGTGGACACGCTTGCCGGGCTCGAGGCGGAGTATCAGGGCGCTTTCTTGCTCTCGTTCCGCGCGGTGGAGCTCCTCGGGCGCGAGGAAGCAAAGACCATCACGGAGGCGGAGGCGGCGCTCGCGCGGCTCCTGGTTCCGCTCGCGAAGCTGACCACTGGCAAGCAGGCCGTGCACGTCGCAAGCGAGACGCTCGAGGCGTTCGGCGGCGCTGGCTATGTCGAGGACACCGGCTTGCCGCGGCTCCTTCGTGATGCGCAGGTGCTCCCGATCTGGGAAGGCACGACGAATGTGCTCTCGCTCGACGTACTCCGCGCGCTCTCGCGGGACAAGACGGGTGAGCCGCTTGGCCCCATCGCGCGCGAGGTGCACCGGCTCACGGAGCGCGCAGAAGGCTCGGGCACGAAGGAAGCGGCGGACACCGCGCGGAGCGCAATTGCGCACGCGAGCACGTGGCTCGCGGAGACCTTCGTGAAGGGCATTCCGGAGGTGGAGCGGGGCGCGCGTCGCTTCGCGCTGACGCTGGGCCGCACCCTGGAGGTCGCGCTGCTGATCGACGAGGCCGCCTGGCAGAAGGAGAACGGACATCCTCCCGTTGCTGCTGCGGCTGCGCGCCGTCTCGCGAAGAACGGTATCGACCTGCTCACACAAGAGCCGTCGAGCGACGACTCCGCGTTGCTCGTTCAGTGACTGAGCCCGAGCTCCACTGTCAGGCCATCGAGCAAGCGGCTCGCGACGTCGCGCGTGGGATGGCCGATCGCCGCGTCGTGCTCGCTCGGCATGCGTCGGGCGATCTCTTCGCGGAGGCTCGCCAGTGTCGCGTGCCGTGCCGCACGCACACGCGCAACGTCGTCCGCGCCCAGACGTGACTCGGCCCACTCCGCAAGCGCCCACGACAGCGCGGCATGC
This sequence comes from Myxococcales bacterium, assembly GCA_025355005.1. GTDB lineage: Bacteria > Myxococcota_A > Polyangia > Polyangiales > Polyangiaceae > JANXLV01. The sequence goes on from JANXLV010000208.1 coordinate 19,242, forward strand.
GCGGCCTCGTCGCGTGCGATCCCGAGAAGCGTCTTGCGCATCGTGGGGTCCGCAGCGTGTGCCGCCTGATAGGCGAGCAGCGCGGCGCCGAACGTCTCGCGCACGCAGCCCTCGCTCGCGTTCTCCGCTGCGATGTCGACCAGCGAGCGCGTGGCTTGGGACGCGAGCCGCGCCTCTGCAACAATGGCACCGTGACGACGCGCCAGCGCACCGAAAACGCGCGCGTGACGACGTTCATCCGCGGCGGCCCTTCGCGCGGCCCTTCGCAAGCTCTTCGGCGCTCCGTTGCGCGTCAGCTCAGCCTCCATCCGCGCGAACGCGAGCACGGCGGCGCGCTCCTCGAACGCCATCTTTGCGAAGTAACGCCCGCTCGCGCTGGACGGACGGGCAACCCGCGTGGAGCACAAACCCGCAGGCCGTCGCCCACCACCGCCGATGCAGTCCGTGCACTGGACGCTGACGTTCGCGTCGGGCACGTAGACATCCGCGCCGCAGCTGTCCGCGACGACCCAGCACCCGAGCTGCTGCGGCTGCGCGTCGAGGTCCGTGACGCTGAGCACCTGACAGCCGCTGGTCCGAAGCACGCCCATGATGCCGCACGAGAGCTCGTAGGTGCAGTACGGGTCCGCGTAGGCATCCTGGTCGGCGTCGTATCCTGAGTCGTGCACGGTCACCGCGGAGGTGCAGTTCGCGTCGATGCCAGGCACGGCATCCTTGATCGCGCCGGCATCTGCCGCGCTCTCGACCGGGGCGGTCACGTCGGTGGCGTGGTCGACAGTGGCGTCGGTCCCGCCGTCGGCGCCGCTTCCGCCGCTGTCCGTTCCGCAGGCCTCCGCCACGGCGAGCGGCGCAAGCGTGGCGAGCAACGCGCCGATCAGTCGCTTGATCCGCCGCTCCTCTTTCGCAACGCTCCGCATCCCTATTGTCCTATCGCGATTTCGGATTCAAGCAATGTGTCCGACTTGCGAACGAACTCCACGAACGAAGCGTAATCATCGCCCGGCATGACGCGGCCCGCCGGAATGTCCACCAGGCGATTCAGGAAGATCGCCTTCCCACGGATCGAATCGTTCACCTGCACCACGCGATCCTGGTGCTTTGCCTCACCGTGGGGAAGGCTCGTCGGAAGCGCAACACCGTCAGGCGCGACCACCTCGAAGTGGACCTCCACGTGCGACGGGCTTCCGAGCAACAGCGGGGTCTGCCTCTTCGGCAGCGTGGCGAGCTCACCCAGGCGCAGCGGGAAGAGCGCTTTCAGGATGCGCCGGCCGCCCTGCGTGCGGACCAGCTCCTTCACCTCTGCGCGCATCTTCACGACAAACGGCTGTGTCACGTCGTCCAGCGCGATGAGCTCCAGCTTGCGCAGCTTGGCGCCCGGGATATTGCGTCCGAGAAGGCGCGTCTCCACGAAATCATCACGCTGAGCCTCCGGGACGCGTGTGAACACGGAGCGCATGCCGATGGCGAGCTTGCCCGTGTACGTGGACGAGAGGACGAGGTCCGCGGAGCCGTCGGCTCGCAGATCTGCGCGCCCCTGGAAATCCACGCCGTCGAGCGCGCCCTCGCTCGGGATCTTCTCCTCTGGTGTTCCCGCAATCAGGATGGTGACGGGCTGGCCGCGCAGCTCCGCGGGCACGTAGCCGTACGGAGCGAACTTGTCGCGGATGGTGAGGTAGCGAACGCCGGAGGCCGCCGTCGCCTTGGGTGCATCGGTTGCGCTCGGCTTCTTGCTGTCGCCCGTGTCCACGCGCAAGACCACGCTGTCGAAGCTCTCCGACTCGCTCATGGGGCCGATGGGCGAGAGCGCGAGCTTGTTCTTCGCCACGCCGAACTGGACCGGCACGCCGAGCAAGCGGAGGAAGTGATAGAAGGCCGACTGCTTGGAGCCGCTCTTGCCGGTGATCACGCGCCGGCCGTCGTTCTCGTTGCCGTCCTCGACCTTGTCCATGACGTACTTGTAGACTGCACGGATCTTGTCATCCGTGCGCGCGGTCGCGCCGAACAGGTCCTTCGACATCCTCTGGAGGCGCGGATCCAGCGGGATCTCGTCGCTCGTGAGGTCCACGTAGCGGGTGAGCGTGTCCGTGAGCGAGTTGCCCCAGCCAATGCGCACGCTCGGGAGGAACTCGTTCGCGGGCACCGGATCGGGCTCCTCGGGCGCCGGCGGTGACTCGTCGACCCGCCAGCGTCGCTCGGTGAAGATGCCCTTCTCCGTGACGCTCGGCGCGGGGACAGAGCCGCGCGTTTCGATCTGCAGCGTCCGGTCCTTCGGCGTGATGGTGACGAACTCGCTGCGCCAGTAACCCTTGTCTGGTTCGCGGAAGAACCAGGTGGGGCCGCGGTAGATCTTGCCGTGGAGACCGTCGCCGGCAGTTGGCGTGACGTGCTCCATCTCGATGTAGTCGCCCACCTCGAGGTGCGGCATGGTCATCGTGGGCTTGCCCGCGACCTCGAGCGGCTCGAGCACGGTGCCGTCCGCCTTGATCACGCGGAAGCGAAGCACCAGCCCGTCCGGCGCCTTCTGCTCCGACTCCTTGCCGATCGCCTCCTGGGACTGGATGCGCTGGATCTCGTGCTCGAGCATCTCGCTCGACCCGTCGGGGTGAACGAGCAGCGCCGAGTAGTCGAGGACGCGCGCGGCCGTGCCGTCCATGTGCTTGCCGCTCTTCTCCCACGTGATGAAGTCGGCGATGACCTTCTTGCCGTCCATTCGGTACGGCTCGAGGGCGGTCGCTCCCTCCACGAGCTCCACGGCGCTGCGGAGCTCCGAGGTCTTGCCCCCGTTCTGGATCGCCATCGCGAGCGCGCTGCGAAGAGCCGCGGAATCACCCTTGGCGAACGCGCGGTCCGCGATGCGGAAGCGCGCAGTGGAGTCCGCGGGGTTCTTGGCGAGCGCCTGCTCCAGCTCGCGCGCTGCCGCGCTGGGATCGCCCGAGCGCGAAAGGATGTCGGCCACGCGCGCGGCAATGTCCTTGCGCTCCGGCCTGCGCTTCTCGAGCCTGCGAAGCTCCGCGATGGCAGTGGGCCAATCGCGACGTGCAAGCGCGCGGTCGAGCTGGATCTCCGCGTCCGGCTCGAGCTTCATGATCCGTGCGGCTACGGCGTCGGCCTCCATCACGGAGCCATCCGCGTCGAGCGCAGTGAGGTAGGCACGGAGCGCGCCGGCGTCGCTGGGGAAGCTGTTCTGGAGGTCCTGCAGGGTCTTCATGCCCTCCGCGCGCCAGCCGAGCCGCTGATAGATCGCAGCGAGCTCCTCGCGCAGCGCGGGCGTGCGCGGGAACTGCTCCGCGAGCTTCTTGATCGGCTCCACCGTCTCCAGCAGACCCTTCTGGTCTGCCTGGTCCATGGTGAGCCAGGCGCTGGAGTACCAGAGGCTCGGATCCTTCGCGACCGCGCGCGCATGCAGGTCGTGCTCCTGCTTCCGGCGTGTCTCGTCGCCGTAGATCGGATCGGCGTGCGTGAAAGTGGCCGCCATGGAGAGCGCGATCGCCGCCGCATCTTCCTTCGCTACGTACGGCTCCAGGATGACGTTCGCCGCATCTGGCAGCGCCTCCACGTTGAGCAGATACGAAACGAGCGCGGCGCGAACGGGCGCTCCCGCGGACTTCTGCTCCACGAAGACGTCGAGCGCGTTGGGGCTCTGCAGCACGGTCATCTCCGACAGCCCAAAAGCGGCGCGCCCCTCCGAGCTCGTCGTGATCTTGGCGGCGGTGCCATCCATGTTGAGCAGACGGATCTGCACGGCGTCGGACGTGGTGGACCCGAGGACGCGATGACGCCCAGGTCCCAAGCGCACGGCCACGCCGAAGCGCTGCCAGCTGCCCCACTCGCGCGGATCTCGGTGGCCGACCTTGATGCCGTCGACCCACACGTCCACGGACCCTTGCATCGCGACGATCATGTCGCGGGAAACCTTGGTCTCCAGGAACGTCTCTGCGTAGAAGATCCCATCCTCTGCGCGCTCGGTGCTGGCAACGACACAGCCGTGCCGCTTGGTGGGCAGGATGTGGGCGACGCTGCCGCGCATGGGATCCTTCGCCCAGGCAGGCGGCCACGGAGCTTGCTCCGCGCCGAAGGAGCGCCTTCGATCCGCCGCCACGCCATGGCCGAACGGCCCTGCGATGCGTACCTCGGTGGCGCATCCCATACGAGTGGCCATGAGCGCGTCGTGCGCGTCGCCCGTCACCGTGGCGCGCTCGTAGGCGTCCGACAGTGACCAGTCGAACAGCTCCGCGGCGGCGCGCCAGCCGATGTTGCGCGGCGTCTGTACGAGCTTGTCGAGCGTGGCCGCGTGCTTTCCGTAGAGCCCCGCCACCTGGCTGCGGAGGTTCTGCAGATGGTGGGTCGCGAACCACGCGTAGAGCGACGCGTCGCGATCATTCGACGTGCTCGCGGCGGAGAGCGCGGCAATGTAGCTGTCGGCAGCCTTCTGCGGCTCGCCGTGGGTCTCGTCCCAGAGAGCGCGTGCGGTGCTTGCGCGCACGCCGCCGCCCGCGTCGCCGAGCTTCTTGCGCGCGCCGTCTGCGCGCTTCGCGTCGCCCTGGGGCGCGACCATCTCGTTCATGAGCCACTCGCCGAGCAGCTCCTTGTCCGTGGCGCTCTGCGCGTCGCTGCGGAGGTCCGCGAGGGACCGTGGAGGCGCGGACTCCTCCAGCACGGGGGTGCAACCCGTGGTGCCGCTTGCCCCGGTCGCGACCACGCTGAGCGCACCAAGAAGCCACGCGAAGGCTTGTTTCTTCGAGTATTTCAACGTGCACCTTGCTGGAAGACGAGACGCTGGCCCAGCGCGCGATCCGCTTCTTCGGCGAACGCGCGGAGCTGCGCGTACTCGGTGACGGGGATGCGCGTCTTGTCGATCGTGGTCACTGTCTTCACGTGATAGGCGCCCTGCGCGTCCTTCTCCACGGTCACCTTCACGCTTCCGTAGACGCTCTTCACTTCGGCAGCGGTGGGCGTGTGGGTCACCTTGGCGTTTGCCGGCAACCGGATGATGAACTCCGTCGTGTCCGTGGTCTTCGCGGAGATGCGGATGTCGCGCTTGCGCTGCGAGAGCGGCGTGTAGTCACGGACGAAGTGCTCACGCGGGCCAGCCGCCATGCTTCGCGCGTCCCCGTCCTTGCGCGCGAAGTCGGGCGCCTTGCCCTTGGCGTGTAGCGTCGCGGGCGCCTCCACGTTCTCCAGATCGTTCGTCTCCGCGACGGAGAGCTCGAGCTGCGGGAACTCGCCGGAGAGATCCTCCTGGGCGCGCTGCTTCTTCGTGTCCGCCGCGTGGTAGCGCTGCCGGAACGCGCTGCCGGACACGCCCTTCGCTTCCACCTTGTAGTCCACGTTCACCGCGCCGTCCGCGAGCACGGTGGTGTCCACGGTGCGCTTCACGTTGCTGGCCTCCGCGGGCGGCTCCGGAATGTGGACCAGCTTTGGCTTGCCCTCGTTCACGAGCAGCGCAAGCGAGCCGCGGTCCATGCTCGGCAGCTCGTCGGAGCCGGTGTACTCGGCGGTCCCGTCCAGGAAGAGCTCCATCGACGGCACGTATGCGATCGCATGGTCGAACGGCGCGAGGCTCGCCGGGTCCGTATCGAAATCCCCGCGCTGCCCCGTGCGCACGATCACGATCGTGGCGGGAATTCCCGCCTCCTTGAGCATGGTGACGATCAGCGTTGCCTTGTCCTTACAGTCACCGAAGCCGCGCGCGAAGATCTGCGCGCAGCGATACGGCTTGAAGCCGTGGATGCCGAACTCCAGCGCCACGTAGCGCGTCTTCTGCACCACGTAGTCGTAGATGGCGTTGACCTTGGCGCGAGAGTCGGTGATGCCCTTCGTGATCTCGGCCACGCGCCTCCGCACCTCTTCGTCCGCGGTGAACTGATCCTTCACGAGGCCCCAGTACCAGGCACCCATCTCGTCCCACGACTTGAAGGTGGACACGTGGATGTGCGCCATGGCCTCCGCCGTGGGCGGCGCGTTGGCCTCGGACGGGAGGGCCGGGACGTTGTCCGCGCTCCACTTGTAGATGCGCGTGTCCGCGGTCTCGGAGATCTCCTTCTTGAGGTTCGGGACCTTGCCGTCGTTCAGGAAGAACGTGCGGGCCTTCGGCGTGATGAGCACGTAGTCCGCGCGGAACGTGGGCTCGTCATCCTGCATGTAGCGGACCTCGCCGAAGTAGTCGGCGAACTCGTTGCGCTGCGAGACGTCTTCGACGCGGTAGAGGAGCTCCACCACGTCTCCCGGGTACAAACGGGGAAAGTGCACGTAATAGACGCGCTGGCTCGTGTAGGTGGCGATCGTGGGGTTGTCCGCCGGGCCGTCGCCGGTCTCCGCGGCCTCCTCGATCTGACCGTCCTTGCGGTACACGCGCGCGCCGCGCAGCTGCACGGTCTCCGAGTCGGCCTGGTAGCCAAACGCATACTCGCGCGCGCTCGCGCACTCCGCGTCCGTGAGCGGCTGGAACACCAGCTGGTGGAAGCGGCTCGCGAGGCCGTTCGCGAACACAGTGGTCACCTGCAGGTTCTCGAGCGTGCGCCGCGAGAAGCCCTCGGGCTTGGCGTCGCGCCTTGCCAGGAACTCCGCGGAGGTCCGCGCGTAGGCCTCGTCCGCGCGCTTCTTCTGGGGCTCCGCGTGCGCCAGGTACTCGCGAATGTCCTTGGACTGCGGGCGCAGCTCGAGCACCTTTCGGAGGAGCCGCAGCTGCTCGTCCGTCTGACCGCCGAGCGCATACACGTTCGCGAGCGCTGTCATGGACTCCACGTCCTCGGGCGCGAGCTCCAGCGCGCGCTTGTACATGTCGATGGCGCGGGTGCGCTCACCGAGCGAGATGAAGAACCGCGCGCCGGTGCTGAGCGTCTGCGAGCTGTCCGGGTTCGCCGCGACGAAGCGCTCGATCCAGCGGGCAGCGGCCTCGTGATCGCGTTGATCGATCGCGAGATCGATCTGGTCGCGCAAGAACGAGCCGTCGTCGAAGCGCAGCGCGGCATACCGCGTCTCGGCGCGGGCGGCCTCTGCCGTGCGGTTCTGATCACGCAGCGCCGCAGCGAGCGTGCGAAGCAGCGCCACGCTCTTCGGGCGGCGCTCGAGCGCGCGATAGATGAGGCCCAGCGCCGTCTCGTGCAGGCCCGCGGTCTGGAACAGCTCGATACGTGCGAGCGTGGCCGGCACATTGTCGCGATCGAGCAGGAGCACGCGATCGTAGTAGGGGATCGCATCGCGGAAATTCGCACCCTCGCGCAGGTGGCCCGCGCGCGCGAGCAGCACCAGGATGCGGTCCTCCGCGGACGTGCTCCCATCCACCTTCGCCTCGGCCTTCTCGATCCACGATGCGCGCTGATTCTTGTCCTCGGCGAGATCGCCGGCCAGGAGCAGCCGCTTGATCGTCGGGGCCTTCTCTGCGGACTTCCGCGCCAGATCGCGCGCGAGGTGCTCCGCGGGGTCGTCGGACTGCGTGAGCACGAGGTAGCGCGCATACGCCTCCTGCGCGGCGGGATCGTTCCCGGCGATCAGTCGCTCGAAGCGCGGGACCGCGCCCTCGGTCGCGCCGGTCTTCGCGCCCTTCGCGCTGGCGCTGGCGTTGACGCTGGCGTTGACGCTGGCGTTGACCGGTGCAGGTGCAGCGGTCGCGGCGCGCACGTCCGTCTTCTTGAAGCGCTGCGCGGCTGCCTCTTGCGCGTGCTCGACGTTTGGCTCGCTGGCGAGGTGTTCGTCCGGGCTGCCGTCGCGGCCCGCGAGCCGCAGCGAGAACATCGATGCGGACTCGTCGCCGCACAGCTTCACCGTGAGCCGGTTCCACCCTGGCTTCAGCGTGACCTCCACGCCAAAGCGCTCGGCGTCCAGGTCACGGTACTTCTCGTCGCGCATGACCTCTGCGCCGTTCCAGAAGACCTTGAACGCGCCGGCGGCGCCCATCCACACGGAGATGGGCCGCGGGCCCACGGGATTGGTTGTATCATGCACGAATGTGGTCGCGTAGGTGCAGACCTTCTCCGCGGGCCGCACCCAGGCGCCGGCATCCACCCAGCCGTACGGCGAGGCGCTCCGGGCCAGGCGCCACTTCACGGGGCGCTCCTTGCCGTCGTAGCTGCGGCCGAGGTTGAGCGGGTCCGCGACGTCCTCCTCCGGACCGAACGGGCGGCTGAGGCCTGTCTTTCCCTCGTTGTCGAAGGGCCCGACGTTGAGCCAGCTGCCCACGTAGCCGAGCAGCTTCACCTTCGCCTGCGCACCATCGAGGTCACCGCGGCGCCTGCGCGCGTATGCGGACAGCAGCCCGGCGTAGGCGCGCGTCGCCGGATCCGCGCGCGTGCTCTGCGCGACTGCTCCGAGCGCGGCCTCGATGCGAGCGGGGTCCACGTCGTCCCAGCGCTGCCATAGTCGCCTGAGGGATACGTACGAGAGCGGGGCTCCCGTTTGCTCGGCCTCGGCGGTGAGGTCGGCGACGATGCGCCCGCCGTCCGATACCTCCGCGCGCGCCGGCGCCTCGCCGAGCTGCCCGAAAGAGCTCGAGAGGCCAATCACCGCACCCAGAACCCAGCCACGGGAAAGCTTCACGGGGAATGTTTTTACACCAATCCGGGCGGTCGCCAGGCTGGAATTCGGCTCTATCGTGGTACACATGCTCGTGTGACAGCGGCGGAGAAAGAGGTCTCCGGCGTCGGTGAACCGGCGCCGAGCGGCGAGCTACCACCAGAGGAGCCCGTGCGGAAGGAGCGCGGCGCGCTTCGCGGCATCATCAAGACGATGCGCCCGCACCAGTGGGTGAAGAACCTCTTCGTGCTGGCGCCCATGTTCTTCGCGAAGGATCTGGTGAGCACCAACGCCGCCGGCAAGGCCCAGCTCGATCTCGAGATCAGCGTGCGCGCGCTCGCGGGAACCGCGGTGTTCTGCCTGCTCGCGGGCGCGGTCTACACCATCAACGATCTCGTCGACGTCGAAGCGGACCGCGTTCACCCCGTGAAGCGCTTCCGCCCCATCCCGAGCGGCGCCGTGCCGGAGAACCTCGCGCGCGCGGCAGCCATCGGCCTGGTCGTGCTGTCGCTGGGCATGGGCGCCTTGCTGGACAAGATGTTCGCGCTCGTCGCGCTCGTCTACTTCGTCGAGAACATCCTCTACTCGTTCAAGCTGAAGAACGTGGCGTTCCTGGACGTGGGGCTCATCTCGTTCGGCTTCGTGCTGCGCGTGGTCGCGGGCGGCTACGCCACGGGTACGCATGTCAGCGGGTACATGCTCGCATGCACTGCGCTGCTCGCGCTCTTTCTGGGCTTCGGCAAGCGCCGTCACGAGCTCGCGGGAGAGCACGCAGGGAAGCAGCGCGCGGCGCTGAAGGCATATTCCGCGAATGCACTGAACGCCGCGCTGGCGCTCACCGGCGCGGCCACGGCCGTCGTATACGTCGCGTACACGCTGGACCCCGTCACGCAGGCGTTCTTCCAGAGCAAGTACCTGTGGATGACAGCGCCGTTCACCGTTGCCGGGATCGTCCGCTTCTTGATGCTGGTCTCCGGCAAGGCCGGTCGCGGTCGCCGCGCCGAGTCGCCCACCCAGGAGATGCTGCGCGACGTGCCCTTCGTGCTGAACCTCGTGCTGTGGGTGATCGTGGTCGCCGCGCTCGTCTACCGGCTTCGGCCCGGCTGAGGCCGGCTGAGGGACCCCCACCAATAAAGTGGCGAACGCGAGCGATCGTAGCCATGATGTGACGACGAGAGCCTAGATGAGCGAAGCCGAGGCGGTCGTCGTCCCCGAGAAGAAGAAACGGTTCTCTGCGTTCCGCGCGAAGCCGGATGCGTGGGTGGAGCTCGGGCTCACGCTGCCGATCTTCCTCATCTACCACCTTGGCGTCATCTTCCTGGACACCAAGAACGGCACGGACTTCGTCACCGGACAGATCCTGGACCTCGCGCACGGCGGCACCGCTGTCTACCTGGGCATCACGCTCGCCATCGGCCTCGCGTTCTCGATCCCGTTCGTGCTGCTCGCGCGCGGTCAGATCTTCCACCCGCGCAAGTTCATCCAGATGGCCATCGAAGGCACCGTGTACGCGACGGTGCTCGGCCTTGCGGTGCCCAAGGTCGTTGGCTTCTTGCTCGATGTCGGAAGCAAGGACGTGAAGCCACAGGGCGGCGTCTTCTCCGGCTTCATCTCGTCGCTCGGCGCCGGCTTCTACGAGGAGCTCGCGTTCCGCGTCGTGCTGTTTGGTCTCGGCGGCAAGGCGATCGTGTGGCTGCTCTCCAAGGAGAAGCCGTCCGCGCTCGCGGCGCAGTCCGCCCAGGAGAGCGCGCTCTCCATGCGCACCGTCGGCATGTTGCTCGCGTGGGCGGTGATCTGCTCGATGCTCTTCTCCGGCATGCACTACGTGGGCAGCCTGGGTGATTCGTTCCAGGTGCGCTCGTTCGTCTACCGCTGGCTCTTCGGTCTGGCGCTGACGCTCATCTTCTCGACGCGAGGCTTCGCCGTGGCAGTGTGGACGCACGCCATCTACGACATCTGGGTCCTGGCGCTCAAGGGGTCGTAGGCAGCTCGGGCGTGGAGCTTGGTGATGCCGTCAGGCGGGTCGCGAGCCCGAGCGCGATGAGCATGCCGATCGCCGCGCCCCAGTAGGGCGCCTCCGGGGAGAGCTCCTTGTAGAGCAGCCCGCCGATCGCAGGACCAAAGACGCGGCCGAGCGCCGCTGCGGACTGGTTGACGCCGAGCACGCCGCCTTGTTCCGAGTCGCCCGCGCGCTTCGACACGTACGCAGCCACGGAGGGTTGCGTCAGTCCATTCCCGAGCGCCAGCGTGCCGCCCGCCACATAGAGCCCCCACAGGCCCACGCGCGGTGACAGCGCGACCATCGCGAAGGCGATGCCCTGGATCAGGGTGCCCGAGCGGATCATGAATGTATCCTGCACGCGTTTCGAGAGCGGCCGCACGAGCCCGCCCTGCACGAGCGCAGCGACCACGCCGATGAACGTGAAGACGATCCCGGTGCCGATCTCCGTGAGGTGGAACTTGTCCTCGTTGAAGAAGCGAAACGTCTGATCGAGGCTCGCGAACGCCACCGTGAGCATGAAGTTCACCATCACGCACGAGAGGACGCCGGGCCGCGCGAACGCATCCCGCATGGCCGCGATGTTGAGCGGCGTGAGCGAGCGCTGCTTCTGCGAACGCTTCTCCACCGGCAGCGACTCCGCGAGGCGCGTCCACACCCAGAGGAAGTTCACGAGGCTGAGCCCCGCGGCCACGAAGCACGGGACAGCGCCCTTGTGCCCGAGCACCTCTATAGGGGAGAGCAATCCGCCCAGGGCGGGCCCCACAACGAAGCCGAAGCCGAAGCCCATGCCGATGAGCCCCATGCCGCGCGCGCGGTTCTCTTTCGTCGTGCAGTCTGCGATGTACGCGCTCGCGGTGCCCAGGTTTGCAGTGGCGACACCGCTGAAGGCGCGGCACGCAAAGAGGGCCCACACGCCGATATGCGTCGCAAGCGAGCCGCCCAGGAGCACCATGCCGAGTGACGTCGCCAGCACGCTCCACAGCAGCACCGGCCTGCGCCCGACGCGGTCCGAAAGCCGGCCCCACACGGGCACGAAGAGGAACTGCATCAGCGAGTAGATGCTGGAGAGCAAGGTCCCCGTACTCTCGCTCGTGCCGTACTCCGCGCGCGCAATGGCGGCCAGGAACGGGAGCACCAGCGAGAACCCCATCACGTCCAGGAAGACGGTCAGGAAGATGGCGCCGAGGGAGGGCTTACGCGTCATCGGTTCGTCGCGGACTTATCACGTCCTCCGTGCGTAGACGAACGCTTCCACGTTGCCCTTCGGCCCGGGCAGGGTGGAGTCGCACTGGCCTTCGATCGTGAAGCCTGCGCTCTTCACCGCGTCGACGACGTCGTCGATCGCCTGCTGCCGAATGGTCGCGTCGCGGATCACTCCCTTGGCCTTCGCCGCCTCGTCGCGACCCACTTCGAACTGCGGCTTGATGAGCGCGACCAGCGCGCCGCCCTGCTTCGTGCACGCGGCGATGGCGTCGATGAGCTGGCCCAGGCCGATGAACGATGCGTCGACCACAGTGAGATCCACAGCGCCCCCGATGCTGTCGGCCGTGATGGCGCGGGCGTTGGTGCGCTCCATCACGGTCACGCGCGGATCCATCCGCAGCTTGTGGGCCAGCTGTCCGTAGCCCACGTCCACCGCCACGACGTGGCTCGCGCTGCGCTGCAGAAGGCAGTCCGTGAAGCCGCCGGTCGACGCGCCCACGTCGAGACACCGGAGGCCGGTCACATTCATGCAGAATGCATCCAATGCGCCAGCGAGCTTCACACCCCCGCGCGATACGTAGTCGTGGTCCTCGCCCCGCACGTCTAGCTCGTCGTCCGTGCGGACCGTGGTGCCGGGCTTGTCGATGCGGGTCTCCTTGTGGAAGACCTTCCCCGCGAGGATGAGCGCCTGCGCGCGCGTCCGCGACGGCGCAAGCCCCAGGTCCACGAGGAGCTGGTCCACGCGGACCTTCTCGCTCTTCTTGGTCATGGCGCGGCCCTGATCGCCCGCGCGAGCGACTCCACGCCGTCCGCGATCCGCGGGCCCGGCCGCAGCACCGCCTCGTCCGCGAGGGAGGTCACGTGACCTTCCCTGACGGCGCGTACCGTCTGCCAGCCCGCCGCGTCCTTCGTGATGGGTTGGCCGCCGTGCGACTCCGCGATGGCCGCATTGACGATCACGTCCGGGTCCATCGCGATCACCGTCTCGAACGAGATCGACGGATAGGCGCCGCCCTTCTTGACCACGTTCTCCGCGTTCACGCGCGCGAGCATCTCGTTCGGGAATCCCTCGGGCCCCGCGACCACCACCGGGCGCAGGCCGAACACCATCATCACGCGCACGCGCGGCTTCTTCTTCTCGCTCGCCTCCAGGATGGCCAGCTTGTCGCGCATCGCACGCACGACCTCCGCCGCCTCGCGCTCCTTGCCCGTTCGCTCGCCCAGGCCAGTCAGCATCAGCGCGATTCCATCCACGGACTCCGTCTCCGGAAAGTACGTGGCGATCCCGCGCGCGCCCAGCGTGTCCACCAGCGAGCGCCCCATCGGCCCGCGCGCACCCACGACCAGATCGGGCGAGAGCGCGAGGATGGCCTCCACGCTCGGGTCCGTGTAGCCACCCACCTGCGGCAGCTTCGTCACCTCTGGCGGATAGTCGCAGTACCGCGAGCGACCCACGAGCACGTCCTTCGCGCCGATCGCATAGAGCGTCTCCGTGGTGGAGGGCGAGATCGAGACGATGCGAGTCGCGTGCGTCTTCTGCGCAGCGCCTGCGTCCTCCGCCGCGATCTTCGTCTCCGTCTTGCACGACGCGACCACGAGCGCGCACAACCACGCGCCGAGCGCGAGTCGCGCGCGCATCATTTCTCGTGCAGGCCGTACTTGTGGAGCTTCTCGATCAGCGCAGGACGGGACACGCCCAGGCGCCGCGCGGTCTCGCTCTGGTTCTTCTGCGCGGCTTCGAACTCGGCCGAGATGATGGAGCGCTCGAACGCCTCCACACGTGCGCGCAGCGGATGGCTCGGTCCAGGATCCGCGCTGGGCATCTGCGTTCCCGGTGAGCTCTGCGCACCCGGCTCCGCAAGCGAGTGCCACAGCGCGAGGGTGAGCTTGTCGTTTGGCGTGAGCGCCAGGAGCCGCGCGACCGTGTTCTCGAGCTCACGTACGTTGCCCGGCCACGGATGCGTCTTCATCGCAGAGACCAGGTTGGGCTCCACCTCCACGCGGCCCATGCCGTAGCGCTCGGCGTACGTGCGCACGAACGCGGCGACCAGCGGCTCGATGTCCTCCGCACGCTCGCGCAGCGGTGGAACGCGCAGCGGCACCACGTTCAGGCGATAGTATAGATCTTCGCGGAAGCGACCCGCCTTCACCTCCGCCGTCAGGTCGCGGTTCGTTGCGGCGACAAGGCGCACGTCCACGATCTCTGGCTTGCCGCCGACGGGCTGCACTTCACCCGACTGCATCGCGCGGAGGATCTTCGCCTGGATGGGCAGCGGGAGCTCGCCGATCTCGTCGATGAAGAGCGTGCCCATATGGGCCTGCTGGAAGTAGCCGTCGCGTGCGCTCTGCGCCCCGGTGAACGCGCCCTTGGTGTGTCCGAAGAGCTCGGACTCGGCGAGCTCCGCGGGAATCGCTGCGGCGTTGAAGCGGATGAACGCCTTGTCGGAGCGTCGCGAGTGCGCGTGGATCGCTGCCGCCGCGACCTCCTTGCCGGCGCCGCTCTCACCCGTGATGAGGATGGTGACGTCCTTCGGAGCGACGCGGCTGATCACGTCCAGCAGACGCTTGAACGCAGGGCTCTCGCCGACGATCGGGCGGCCGAGCGACGCCTGCGTGCGAAGACGCGCGTTCTCCATTCGGAGCGCTCGCGTCTCGATTCCGCGAAGGACGGTGAGCACGAGCTCCTCGGGATCGAACGGCTTCGGCAGGTAGTCGAACGCGCCCGCCTTCATGGCCGCGACGGCCACGCGCTCGGAGCCGTGCGCGGTGAGGATCAGCACGGGGACGCTCGGGTCCTGCACATGAATGGTCCGGAGCACCGCCATGCCATCGACGTTCGGCATGGCGAGGTCCGTGAGGACGACATCCGCGCCCTTGTCCTCGAACGCCGCTATTCCAGCCGCGCCGCCATCCGCGAGCGTGACGTCCAGATCGGCGTCCGAGAGCACGGCGTCGAGCGTGAACCGGATCGCCGCGTCGTCGTCGATGACGAGTACTCTTCGCATCTATGCCTTCGCGATGGTTTGTACCACAGCGTCGGTCGGAACGATGTTGCCGCGCTTCTCCGACGGCTCTTCGTCATGCGCGGGATTCGGAAGGCGCTGCGCGCGCGCCGCAGAAAGAGCGCTGGGCGGCAGGTCGCAGTGGACCTTGGTGCCCTTGCCGGGCGTGCTCTCGAAGCGCACCACGCCGCCGTGCTGTTCGATCAGGCCGCGCGCGATCGCGACGCCGAGGCCCGCGCCACTCTTCTTCGTGGAGAAATACGGGCGCTTGATGCGCTCCACGACGTCGGGGCCCATACCGCAGCCATGGTCCTGCACCTCGATGTGCGCGGCGCCATCCGCGGATTTGCCGATCTCGATGCGCACGGTGCTGCCGCTCCGCGAGGCCTGGATCGCATTGAGCACGAAGTTCAAGAGCACCTGGCGGAGCTTGCGCCGGTCTGCGGCGATCGAGAGATCGGGGTTGCCCTTCACCTCGAGCGTCACGCCGGACTCGGCCGCGGACATCTCCAGGAGCGAGGTGATCTCCTTCGCGACCTCGTGCGGCTTCACCTCTTCGATCTTGAGGTCTTCGAGCCCGCGCGAGAAGGACAGGAAGCCGTCCACGATCTGCTGCAGGCGCTCCGCCTCTGTCTTCACGAGCCCGAGTCGCTCGCGCAGCTTTTCGTCCTGGACGTTGCTGCACACGTGCGCGGACATCCCGCGGATCGCGGCCAGCGGGTTCTTCACCTCGTGCGCGAGCCTCGCCGCGATGCTCTCCATGGAGCGCGTGCGCTCTTCGCTCTCGCAGTACAGCTCTTCTCTGTGGTCGGCCAGCTCCAGCGCGACGCGCTCGTAGACGCTGGTGATGTGCGACGACATCTTCTTCACGACGGCGACCGTGAAGACCACGGACACGAGCGAGAGCCCCACGTACTCGCGGCTGGACCAGTCCCCCATGGGCGCGAGCGGCGCGCTGAGAGAGCCCATGCACGTGTGCGAGAGGAACGCGGTGATCAGGAAGCCGCCGAGCAGCATCTTGAAGTACAGCTTGCGCCACCCTTCGAACGCGGGGTTCATCACCATGCCGAGCGCCATCGGGATGCACGTGATGAGCAGCGGGCTCGCGAGCCCTCCCGTGTTGAGCAGCGCGACGAAGTAACCGATGAGACCCATCGACGTCATCACGCGCGGCGCCGACTCGCGCGAGACGCGGATGGTGAGCATCACGAGGCTCCATGCGATCACGCCGAGCTGCACCCAGCAGCGAATGGATGGCGCACCGCGGAAGTAGAGCAGCGCCAGCACCGCGACGTGGAACGGTATGATCCATCCCATGCGCCATCGCTGGGCCTTGTTCACGCTGTCCGAGAAGACCTGCACGGACAGCGCGTGATACCGCCGCTTGCGGTCCTCTTTTGCGCGCGCTGCCTGCATGTCATTCACGAGGAGCAATCTCCGTGCAACAAAATCCCCACCCTGCATTGTTGCATGTAATTGCCCCCGGACAGCAAACAAGCCCTGTTTTCAAGGGCGTTCCTGGCAGCATCGCAGGAAGCTCGGAGCCGCGCCGTGTCCGGTTTCCGACAAGCGCAATGCGTCACTACAGACGGAGCCCGCGTATACTGCTCGTTTGACTAGGCGCGCTGCTTGGCCGTGCGTCGTGCCGTGCGTCGGAAAAGCAGCCCGAGCACTGCGACCATGCCGAGCCCCATCGCCTTCCACGGCACGGGCTTCGACGGGTCGGGCGCAGGCGCCATGGCGCAGCCGCTCGTGGTCGTGGTCGTCGCATTGTTGGTCGGCCCGGCGTCGGAGGCAGCGAGGCACAGCAACGCGCCCGGGTCGCATGCGAAGCCAGCGGGGCAGCTGGTCGCGTCGCCAGCAGTGCAGGTCTGGGTGCACGCGAAGTTCTTCCCGTCCGCCGAGTAGCACTGCTTCGACTTGCACTGTGAATCCAGCGAGCACGTGTCGCCGAAGCCCTTGGTGCCGCCGCTGCTTCCCGCGCCGCCATCCTTGCCCGCGGGCCCGCCGCCTGCGGGGCACGCCGGCGGAGGCGAGTAGACCGTCCAGTCCGGCGTGGGCTTCGCGTAGAGCGTCCAGTTCGAGGACGCGGTCGCGGCCGTCTGCACGATGAGGTCGCGCCATGCGTCGACGCGCGTGTAGATGCTGCCGACGCAGCTCGCGCCGTCCATGCTCACGCCACCGCGCGAGAGCACGCCCATGGAGACGAACACGCCCTGGTCGAACTTGTCCTGCTCCCATGCACTGGAGCCCGAGTCACCCTGGCACGTGCCGTCGCCGCCGAGGAACTCCTTGTCCGTGTACTCGTTCGCGGGCGCACCGAGCTTCGCGCAGTCGATCGCGCAGTCACCCGGGATGCATACGGTGTCGATGTTCTTCTTGATACGCCGCGTGCCGGAGTCGTTGCCATTGGGTGACGTGATGCCGAAGCCAATGCCGGTGAATCCAGCGTTGGAGTTGTAGTGATCCTGATCCGTCAGCGAGTAGCCCGTGTTCGGGATCGCCGGGACGGCCTCGCTCGAGGGGACCAGGTCCGACAGGATGAGAATGGAGATGTCGTTGCCGCAGACGCCCGTGGGCGTGGGCGTGATGATTTGCTTCACCACATGCTGCTTCGCCTTGATGCCGGGCATCGTGGAGCTGGTCGTGACGATGTAGTCGCTTGGCTGGCCCAGGCGCGCGCCGAACTTGCTCGTCGCGCAGTCGATCATCTCGGTCGTGTTCTCGACGCAGTGCCGCGCGCTGATGACCATGTTCGGAAGGATGAGCGCGCCGCTGCACGTCAGCTGACACTGGTTCCCCGCGAGCCCACCGCACACGCCGACCACGAACGAATGCGTCGTGTCCGTCGTGCCTCCCTGGATGTCCTGCGTCGTCTCTCCCAGCTTCTCCGTCGGTCGATTCGACGAGCAAGCGACGAGGATGGCGGTGAGCGAGAGAGCAGCGGCGCCGAGGTGAAGTCTGGACATCGCGGAAGTTCTACGAGAAGGCCGCAAATCGGCAATGCCCAAATGCAGATGGAAATTGCCGTCCGCACTGTTTCCGGGTTGGAAATCGACCCTGGCAGGTATCCCCAGTCATGCCTGCGTGAGTCCCGTTACCTTCGCCGCAAAGTTTCCCGTTCACGTTGTTCCGTGGCCTGATTCGCGAAGTGGAGGCCACGATGCGCACGCTTGTCTCGATTTCAGTCGCTTCGATGATGATGATGGTCGGCTCCCTGGCGCTTGCCCAGGGTGAGCCCGCAGGGACCGGTGGCACCGCCGGAGGAACCGCGGGTGCAGGTGGAACCGCCACTGTCACGACACCCCCGCCACCCCCGCCGCCCGAGCATCACGAGGGTCACCACCCGGCGCCCGCGCCCGCGGATGACACGCCGGACCACGAGCGCGTCATCAAGAAGTTCGCGCTCGGTTACCTGGGCTTCAACCAGGTCCCGCTCACCGCCAACGAGACCGTCGCCGCTCCGGTCATCGGCGCGCGCTATTGGCTCGGCGACCGCATGGGCGTCGATGTCGGCCTTGGCTTCGGCATCAAGGGCGGCTCGTCCGACAACACGCCAGCCACCGGCCCCAAGACCACGACCGATCAGGCCACGGCCTGGGCCTTCGCGCTGCACGCGGGCGTCCCGCTCACGCCCGCATGGGGCAAGCACTACACGCTGCTCCTCATCCCGGAGATCAACTTCGGCTACGCGGGCCGCAGCATCAAGCCGGCCGCCGGCGCTCCCGCGAACACGCCGAACATCGATCAGAACGGCGCGCGCTTCGAGATCGGCGCACGTGCCGGTGGCGAGGTTCACTTCGGCTTCATCGGTGTGCCCGAGCTCTCCCTCCAGGCGACGATCGGGCTCGGATTCCAGAACAACCAGGTATGGGCAAACAACGTCGCCGGCGCGAACACGTCCTCCGCCGCGCATACCTATACCTTCACGACGACCGTGGATCAGGCTCCCTGGGCCATCTTCACGAACAACATCTCCGCCCTGTACTATTTCCCCTGAGAGGCCAGAATGACCATCATGCACGGTCTTCCCTCTGCCAAGATCGCGGTGGCCATCGCCGCGGTAGCGCTCGTCATCGTGGGATGCACGGCGGGTACGGATACACACTACGTCACCGCCGGCTTCCAGGATCAGCCGCCCGCTGATCCGCTTCAGGACGGGCTCACGGGTACGCCTCAGAGCGGCGATCCCGCGCCCATCGTCGAGGGCCTCACGGCGCCGACAACGTCGCCCCAAACCGGCGGCCAAACCAACGGGCAGGGGAACGGGCAGGGGCAAACGCCCAGCGGCAAAGACGGCGGGGGGTAGGGGCGTGGCTTCCTGGCACCGTTGCGGCGGCGATCAGGCGGCTAACAGCTAGGCCGCGCGCATGTTGATGCGCCTTGTCGTCTCCACGGCCAGTACATGGCGTTACGGGGCCACGTCTACGGACACGTTTTTGATCAGGCCTCGTTCTTGGGCTCGGCGGAACATTTCCTTGATGGCTTCGCGGGCGTCGGCTTTCAGCTCGCGGGTGTCTTCGTTCGCGTACATGTCGAGGTAGCGGTCGAGGAGCGCGCGATCGATTTGTACGCCAGGCCTCGTTTCCTCGCGTAGCAGGCCCTCCATCACCTCTTCGCGGTGTGCGAGCGACCAGGCGATCGAGCTGCGACAGAGGTCGGAGACCTTGCGGATCAGCGCGTCGCCGAGCCCGCGCCGGATCGCATTGCCGCCTAGCGGAAGCGGCAAGCCGCCCGTCTCCTTCGCCCACGCCTCGCCGATGTCCACGATCTTCACGAAGCCCTCGCGCTCGAAGGTCAGGCGGCCCTCGTGGATGAGGAGCGCGAAGTCGACCTCGTTGCTGCGCAGCGATTCGAACGCACGCGTGTACGGATCGATCGGGACCACCACCGGCACGAATGCGGGCGCGAGCAGTCGCAGGATCAGGAACGCTGTCGTGCGCTCGCCCGGGATGCCCACGCGCTTTCCTTCGAGCGCTGACAGCGGGGCCGGCTTCTCCGCGACCACGACGGGCCCGTAGCCACGTCCCACGGACGCGCCGTGCGGCAGGAGCAGGTACTTGTCCGCGATGCGCGGAAGCGCGCCCATCGACACGGCGATCACGTCGACCTCGCCGTTCTCCGCGCGGCGGTTCAGCGTCTCCGTGTCGGCGCGCTCGGCCTCGAAAACGAGTCCTTCCGTGTCGATCTTCCCGCGGAGAAGCGGCCAGAACATGAAGATGTCGTCGCTGTCGGGCGAGAACGCGAGGCGGATAGGTTGCATCACGGGCGGGATGGTAGGCTCCGCGCGCCTTGAAAAGAAGGACGCTGTGGATCTTCGTGGGAGCAATGGGGGCCGCGCTCGCGATCGCGGCGGCCGTTCACACGCTCTCGGCGGAGGCGCCCCAGGCGAGCTGCAGCGAGGGCTTCATCGCTCGCGGTACCCGCTGCTGCATCGGTGACGCCGACGGTCGTAAAGATGCGTGCATTGTGCATGTTTGTCATGCGCCGTACGTTCTCAGCGGTGACGGCACGGTGTGCGATGCGCCGGACATCAAGATCAGGATTCCCCTCACGGAGGTGATGGTCGGGCCATCGGACTGGGAGGCAGAGGGCCGCGTTCCCCCGCGTCAGGTGCGCGCGGGCCCCTTCGACATCGACGCGTTCGAGGTCACGGATGCCAAGCTGCGTTGTCCGTCCTGCCTGCATCCCGCTGCGTCCTTCGATGCAGCGGATGCGGCGCGCGCGGCGTCGAATGTCACGCGGGCCGAGGCCGCGGACTACTGTCTGCAACGTGGTGGCCGCTTGCCCACGGAGGACGAGTGGCTCGTCGCCGCGACGGGCGCGCAGGGCAAGCGCTACCCGTGGGGTGACACCGGCGCCGTGTGCAGGCGCGCGGCGTTCGGGTTGCTCACGGGGCCGTGCGGTACGGGCGCGACGGGCCCCGACACAGTGGGCGCGCATCCGCTCGGCGACACGCCGCTGGGCGTGCACGATCTCGCGGGCAACGTCGCGGAGTGGGTCGCCTCCGAAAAGCCCACCGTACGAGGTGGCTCCTGGAAGACGGGCCTCGCCACCGAGCTTCGAACGTGGGCGAAAGAAGAGCTCGCGTCCGACGGCGCGCGTGATCCCCGCGTCGGTTTCCGATGCGTGTATGCTCCGTGATCCCTCCGGAGGTGCAATCTTGTCGTGTGCGGTCTTCTGCATCGGCACCGAGCTCACGCGCGGCGAGCTCACCAACTCCAATGCATCGTGGCTCTCGACCCGCCTGACGGAGCTCGGCTTCGAGGTGACGGAGCACGTCGTCGTGGACGACGACGCTGGACGCATCAAGGACTCGTTCCTCCGGCTCATGCGTACGCACGCGATCGTGGTGGCTACAGGTGGTCTCGGCCCGACCTCGGACGATCTCACCACGGTGACCATCGCAGATGCGCTCGGAAAGCCGATCGTCCGCGACCAGGATTCGTTCGAGAGCATCCGCCAGCGCTTCGAGAAGATCGGGCGCACGATGAGCGAGTCGAACGCGAAACAGGCTGATTTTCCCGAGGGCGCGACGATCCTCGCGAACCCCGTCGGCACCGCGCCTGGCTTCAGCGTGGAGGTCTTTGATGCGCGCGGGTTCTTCATGCCGGGGGTCCCGCGCGAGATGAAGCGCATGTTCGAGAGCGAGGTCGTGCCGCGCATACGCACGCTCGCGCCCAACGTGCACCACCAGGTGCGGCTGCGTACGTTCGGGCTGCCGGAGAGCACGGTGGGTGACAAGCTGCGCGGGCTCGAGGAGGCGAACCCTGGGGTGATCATCGGATACCGCGCGCACTTCCCGGAGATCGAGGTGAAGGTGCTGGCACGTGGCGACACGCACGGCACCGCACGCGAGCTCTGCGACAAGGTGGCGGCGGAGGTGCGCGTGCGCCTCAGCGACGTGCTGTTCGGCGAGGGCGAGGAGTCTTACGCCAGCGTGCTCTCGCGGCAGCTGCGCGGAAAGGGGCTCACGCTCGCGATCGCGGAGTCGTGCACGGGCGGACTCGTCGGCAGCTTGCTCACGAAGGAGCCAGGCGCGAGCGAGTTCCTGCTCCTCGACGCGGTGACGTACGCGAACTCCGCCAAGACGCGCGTGCTCGGCGTATCCGAGGACATCCTGCGCGGACACGGCGCAGTGAGCGCGGAGGTGGCGGCGGCCATGGCCGAGGGTGCACGTCGCGTGTCCGGCGCGGACCTCGCAGTATCGATCACGGGTGTCGCGGGGCCCAGCGGCGGCTCGGAGGACAAGCCCGTGGGCACGGTGCTCTTCGGGATCGCCAGCAAGCACGGCACGCGCACGGTAGAGCGGCAGTTCGGGACCATCTTCGAGCGCTGGCAGATCCAGACGCTCGCGGCCTACGCCGCCATGAGCCTCGTGCGGGACGAAGCCAGAGAGCTCTGAACGCCGTTCAACCCGGGTCGAGCGTCACGCTCACGGTGACGATGCCACCCTCGCCGCCCGGCTTCCAGCCCTTCGAGGCTGCGTCGCGGAAGGCGTTGCCCACGCAGTCGACGACTCCATCGTCGGCCAGGTTGCTCACGTTTCGCTGCGCGAGGGTGATCTCGCCGGAAGCCTGGATGAAGAGATCGATGAGCGCCACCTCGTGCTTCGTGACCCCACATCGCTGGGCGGCGGGCGTCGCATGGGCTGTGAGCGTGGCAAACGCAGCGGGCGTCACCCGGCCAACGACCTTGGGAGGACCGAAAGAAATGCGGGTGCGCTGAAGGGTCGAGGTTGGAGTGGAGGTCGAGGTTGGAGTCGGGGTCGAGGTCGAGGTCGGTGGCTCCGTTGCGTTTCCGTTCCTCATCTTCATCACCATGAACGCCGTCGCGGCCACGAGCACGAGCAGGCCGGCGCCTGCCGCCATGCCGAACATCCAACCCATCAACGACGGCGCTGGGGCTCCGATCGACACCCCGACTGGCGGCGCCGCGCGTCCCGTGGAGGTATCGAGCGCCATCGGTGACATCATCGGAGGGGGCATCGGTGACATCATCGGCGGGGGCATCGGCGTGAGCAGCGGGCCCGACATCACCGGCTGCATCGCGTACGGCATGGCGGCCGGGATCGTCGGCGACATGGCTGATGAGTGTGAGGCCATGGGTTGCGGCATTCCGCTGATGTGCGTTGCAAGCGCGGACGCTGCCACGCCGCCCGAAGCCGCGGCCCCGAGCGCTGCGGCGAACGAGAGCGCGTCTGGCCATCTCGCGTCTCGATCGCGCGCGAGGCCGCGATCGATCACGTCCCCGAGCTGCGGTGGCACGTGTGGCGCAACGGAAGACAGAGGCGGCGCGCGCTGGGTCCGCACCAGCACCACGAGATCTTCGTACGTCTGCGCTTCGAACGGCAGCCGCCCCGAGAGGATGTAGAAGAGAGTGGCCGCGACACCGTAGATGTCCGCGCGCAGATCGGCGCCCGCGGCGTTGCCGAACAGCTCCGGGGCCATGAAGCCCGGCGTGCCCATTGAGGAGCCCGGCAGTGTCATCATGCCCATGCTCGGGACCTTGCTGATCCCGAAGTCGAGGAGCCTCACGAAGTCTTTCCCAAGACGCGGCGACACGAGCACGTTCGACGGCTTGATGTCGCGATGGACGATGCCCTGCGCGTGCACCGCCGCGAGCCCCTCGAGCATCTGCTGCGCCAGGTCCGCTGCACGCGCCGGCTGGAGCAGGCCCTGCTCCACGAGCTGCTGCAGGCTGGTACCCTCTGCAAGCTCCATCACGACGAAGCCCTCCGTCGTGTCGGCGATGCCCGCGTCCAGGACGCGCACCACGTGAGGATGGCGGACCGCAGACATCGCGCGGGCCTCTCCGACCAGACGTGCTGTGTCCACGGACTGCCCCTCTGGCGTCGGGCGAAGCACCTTCACCGCGACGCTGTCGCCCGTCATGATGTGGCTCGCGCGGTAGACGGCGCCGAAGGTCCCGCTGCCGAGGACCTCGAGCAGGTCGTAGCGGTCCAGACGCCGAGGCAGCGGACGTGGGCACGCCGCCTCTTGATGCACCATTCCGCACGAACGACACGCCGCCATCGGACACGGAGCTTACACCCGTGAACGAGGCGGCGTGGAGTGGTTCGTCAGGCTCGCTCAGAGGACGAAGAAGGCGACGGACACGGCGATCTCGACGATGCCGAGCACGGCCTGGAACGGCGCGATCTTGGTGCGAAGCGCCGCGCCCTTCTGCAGCGCTACCTCGCTCTTGCCGAGCGCGTACTTGCTGATCAGCCCGAAGCCGAGGAGCAAGCCGAGCAGGAAGTCCGTCGCCGCCATCGCGATCCAGAAGACGAAGTGGACGGGCGCACTGGTCAGCATGCCGATGTTCATCACCGCGGAGATGAGCTCCCACACGCCCCAGCCGAAGAGGCACATGCCCACCCAACCCGTGTAGGGCGCGAGCTTGCCGAGCAAGTCCTTCGCGTCGGGCCGGCGAGAGATGATGGCGGGCGAGAGCGCGATGAGACCTGCAACGATACCGATGGCGAGAGCGATCATATTGAGTTCCTCCGGGTGTGTGGGGGAGGTACTCGCAAGCGACGGGCCGTCGCGGATCAAAGCTGATTTTCCCCCGGATCGCACCAAAACGCACCGAGGTCGGCGGCAACCGGTTGCAGGATTCGGCAAGGCGTCGCACCCTGGCCTCCCCATGAGCGACGAGACCCACCGCCGAGCCCCCACCTCGGTCCGCTCTCCCGAGCAGTCGTTGCTCTTCTACCATCGCGAAGGGACCAAGGCCGTTCCGTTCCCGCCCGGCACCGAGGTCACCGCGGGGAGAACGTGGCCCGCCGACGCGGTCGTGGACGACGCGAGCCTCTCGCGAAAACATGCGCGCTTCGCGTGGACCGCAGATGGCGTCACCGTGGAGGACCTCGACTCCACGAACGGCACGTGGGTGAACGGCAAGCGCGTGAAGACCGAGCGCATCGGCCCTGGCGATCTGATCAGGCTCGGCGATGTGACGGTGTCACTCCACGTCGTACCGGCGCGCGCGGTCGCAGGCATCGACGGCAACGATCGCTTTGGCGTGCTGCTGGAAGAGGAGGTCCGTCGCGGGCGCACGTTCTCGCGGCCGCTCTCGCTCTTGATGGTGCGGCACGTTCGCGGGGCGCACGTGAGTCAGTGGACGCCGCAGATGACCGCGCAGCTCCGACCCGTGGACCACGTGGGCCTCTACTCGCCCGACACCGTGAGCATTCTGTTGCCAGAGGTGGGTCGCGCGCAGGCGCTGGAGCTCGCACGGGCGTTCGCAGCTGCGGATGCGCAGCTCCGCGTCGGCGTCACCGTGTTCCCGGAGGACGCAGGCTCCGCGGAGGAGCTCACGAGCGTGGTGCGCTCCGTGCTCGCGCACGCAACGGACGCCGCGCACGTGAAATCACGGGACGAGGAGGCGCAGCCACAGAGCGGCCGCGCGCTCAGCGTCTACGGCGAGAAGATGCGCGCCGTCGTGGACGATCTCCAGCGCGTGGCCGGCTCGCAGCTGCCCGTGCTGGTGACGGGTGAGACCGGCACGGGCAAGGAGCTCGTCGCACGCGCCATCCACGATGCAAGCCCGCGCCGCGCGCAGCCCATGCGCTCCATCAACTGCGCTGCGATCCCGGCCACGCTCGTGGAAGGCATCCTGTTCGGCCACGAGAAGGGCGCGTTCACGAGCGCCGAGCGCACCACGAAGGGCATCTTCGAGCAGGCGAACAAGAGCACCGTGCTCCTCGACGAGATCGGCGAGCTCTCGCTCCCCGCGCAGGCGGCGCTGCTCCGCGTGCTCGAGAGCAAGAAGGTCACGCGCATCGGCGGCGACCGCGAGATCGATGTGGACGTGCGCCTTGTCGCGGCCACGCACCGCGATCTCGAGGCCATGACGGAGGCGGGGCAGTTCCGTCTCGATCTCCTCTACCGTCTGAACGCCGTCACGCTCTCGTTGCCGCCGCTTCGTGAGCGCCCGGAGGAGATAGAGCCGCTCGCGCGCGAGCTCGTCACCGAGGCGAACCGCCAGAACGGGCGCAACGTGAGCGCGGTGGACCCCGACGTGTGGAAGCTGTTCGCGCGCTATGCGTGGCCCGGCAACGTGCGCGAGCTTCGCAACGTCATCGAACGTGCGGTTGTCATCGCGCGCGGCGACGTGCTCGTCGCAGCCGACCTACCCGAGCGAATCCGCGGTCAGGCAGCCTCGCGCGAGTCCGTTGCGCCTCCCCAGCTCGACGTGTCGGGCGGCGACTTCAAGGAGCGCGTACAGAAGCAGATGGCGCGCTACGAGACCGACCTCATCGTGTCCGCCCTGCAGCAGAGCGCCGGCAACCAGACGGAGGCCGCACGTCTGCTCCAGATCCCAGTCCGCACGCTCGCCCACAAGATGCAGGCGCTGGGCATCAAGAAAAAATTCGAATGACGGCGTCCTCCAAGGCGCTCAGTACGCGCCGACGAGGATCGGAAAGAAATGCTGCGGTCCGGTCTTTCGTGAGGCGATGAGCGTGACGAGGACCTGGTTGCCCTTGGCCGGCGCGGACGTCACGTTCACGGTCACCTTGGCGATCGTGCCGTTGTTGCCCGAGGCCGTGTCGATCGACGCGGTGGCATGCGGATTGGTCGGCACGGTGAACCCGTCGCCCACGAACACGTCCACGTTCCAGTCCTCCGTCTTTGCATCGCTGTAGTAGCCCACCGCGAACGTCTTCGATGCGCCCACGGCGATGCGGTAGCCCTTCGTCGTGTGCATGAGGCCGGTCGTGCCCGTGGTCGTGATCATCTCCTGGGCGAGCGGCGTCACGTTGAAGTACGGCTCCGGCGGCACGGGCACGCACGGGTTGTGGCCAGCCTTCGCCGACTTGTTCGACCACAGTCGCTGCACGAACCCGCCGACCGCGGAATCGTTGTAGTATACATCTTCATAGAACTCGCACGCGTCGCCGTCTTCGTCCTGGCGCTGCTGGAAGAGCTCCCATGCGTAGTGGTCGGCGTCGAACCCAGTCCACGCGACGTCGGAGTTGGTGTGCGGGTCCGTGGCTGCCTCGGCGATCTCGTGCGTGGCCGTCTCCGTCGCCTCGTCGAGCGCGTTCTGCGACGGATCGTGGCACTTCGATGCGATGAGGCCGTAGACGACATGCGTGTTGGCGCCGACGGTGGTCTCCGTGTGGTAGCCGTTGTTGTTCGGGCAATCGTCCGCCTTGTTGTTGAGCAGCGCGGTCGCCTCGGGGAGATAGAGCATGTACATCGTGTCGGCGTCCGCCACGGGCCACCCGTTTCCGGGGGCGCCGGTGACGCCCTTCACGATGAACGCGTCGACCTCGTCGTTGTTGGAGCCGTCGTCCATGGACGCGGGCGGCGCTCCGGCGATCTCGACATGTCCGCCGCTGCTCGCCACGCCCACCCCATACTCGGAGACGGACGTGGTCCAGTACGCGGACCCACCGATGTTGTCGCCGAGGGTCTCGTACGTCTTGTAGTTGGGATCCTGCGTCCACACGATGGTGACGATCTTCGGCGCCTTCACCACGGCGCCGCCCTTGGTCTTCAAGAGACCGATGTCTGGCGTGAACGCGGGCCCTGGACCGCCCGTTCCGCCCTCGGTGTCGCCGCCGCCGTCGCCCGCCGATGTTCCGCCGTCCGTTTGCTGGCCGCCGCCGCCGTCGCTGCCAAAGGGGTTCGTGTCGTTCTTCACGCCCTCGGGAGCGCTGCTGCACGCAGCGAACGACACGAGGACGAGCGACAGCCCGAAGGCCGACAAGACGAAGCGCATCTCGGAATCATAGCTCACCCGGTGCGCGCGCGCTCAAGGCGCGAGCGCTTCGCGGGTCCACAACTCTGCCTTGGCGCACCGCCCCGCGGACGACCAGGTGGTCAGCGTTCGCCGGGCCGGGCCGGCCGACACCGCGAGATCGTCACCCGAGAAGCGCACCGCGAGCGGTCCCGTGTCCTTCCGCTCGAAGCAGACGAAGTCCGTGCGCTTGATCGCCGGCTTGCCGAGCTTGTCGGTCAGACCAGCGACGAGCGTCTCGAAGAGCTTGTTCACCGGGCGCGCGCCCTGGTCATAACGCACGTGTGTCATGGACGCGACCTCGTCGCCGCGAATGTAGAGCGCGCCGCGATCGCCGCCCCAGCCGCTCGCGATGTCTGCCGCGTCCCGTCGTGAGACCCAATCCTCGTACGCCGTGCGCAGCCCGAGCTCCC
Source organism: Myxococcales bacterium (assembly GCA_025355005.1). Taxonomy (GTDB): domain Bacteria; phylum Myxococcota_A; class Polyangia; order Polyangiales; family Polyangiaceae; genus JANXLV01. Next base: position 47,123 of record JANXLV010000208.1, read on the forward strand.
CGCTCGTGTCCTCCTGATCGAGCACGAAGCCGGCTCCGAGCGCGGTGGTCGTGGGCACCTTCACGTTGAGCGGCGCCTCGTGGGCACGCCATTTCTCGATGTGCATCACCTGCTCCGTGGTCGTCGGCGGATCACGCCACGCGGAGTCCACCATCGTGAAGCCGCCCGCTCGCCGCAGCGCGTTCACGAACTTGATGCCCTCCACGTAAGGCACGACCAGCGATGTGCGCATCGCCTGCGGTACCTTCCGCGAAGGCCCCACGTTCATGCTCGCTCGCATCTGATTGTCGTAGTCGTCGTCGGACTGATCGAGCGCGGTCCTCTTCATGCGCCGCAGGATCACGTCCGTCATCACCGAGGTTGCGTCGCCTTCGGCCAGGCACGCGAGCGCGGTCTGCTTGTCGCTCTCGCCGGGCTTGTAGTCGGAGCGCGACTTCAGATCCCAGTACTGATCCTGCAGCCCGTGCACGAGCTCGTGGGCGAGCGTCGCCGTGGAGTTCATCTCGTCCATGTCACCGGCGATGTACATCGTGCCATCCTTCGGCTCGTAGAACCCCGCGAGCTGCGCCTCGAGCAGCTTCATCGTCTCGTCGAGGTAGTCCATCTCGGGCGGGATGAAGCCGTGCAGCTTCATCACGTCGCCCTCGCGGCGGATCGCTTCCGGAGGGATCTCACGCTCCACCTTGCTGCGGATCTTCGCGATGAGATCCTTGCGTCCGAGCTCGACGCCAGGAATGGCCTTCTTGGGCTTGAGGCCACGTACCACCGCGAGCTTCTTCAGCATCGCACGGATGTCGGGGTCGTCGCTCTCCACGAGCTCACCCGCGCCCCCGTCCTTTGCCGCGTCCGCGTTTGCGACCACGCCGGCGTCGCTCGATCGGGCAGCCACGATAGGCACCATCTCCACGGGTTTGGCCGGCGTCGCAGCGCCACCACCGCCGCAGGCTGCGACCGTCGTCGGTGCGAGCACGCCAAGCACCAGCCCGAGCAGCCCGAGTGTCGATGCGCGCAGACGACGCGCTTCGTGAAACCCGACGGGGTCCGTCACGGAGTCCCCGACGCAGCGCGAAGCTTACCGATCGCCGCCGCGTAGTCGGTCTGCCCGAACACGGCGTTGCCGGCGACGAACACGCGCGCGCCGGCCTCGTACGCCGCGCCGATCGTCTCGGGCGTGATCCCTCCGTCGATCTCGAGGTCGGTCGCGAGCTTCGCGTCGTCGATCATGGTTCGCAGGCCGCGCACCTTCGGCAACACCTCCGAGATGAACGACTGGCCACCGAATCCCGGATTCACGCTCATCACGAGCACCAGGTCACACAGATGAAGGACGTACTTCAACGAGTCCTCGGACGTGGACGGGTTCAGCGACACGCCTGCGCGCTTTCCGAGCGAGCGGATGTGGGAGAGCACGCGGTGCAGATGCACGGTCGCCTCCACGTGGACGGTGATGGTGTCGGCGCCTGCGGCCGCGAAGTCCGCCACGTAGCGCTCCGGCTCCACGATCATGAGGTGCACGTCGAGCGGCAGCTTGGTGGTCTTGCGCAGCGCCTTCACCACGGGCGGTCCGATCGTCAGGTTGGGAACGAAGCGGCCGTCCATCACGTCGACATGGATCCAGTCAGCCCCCGCTCGCTCCACGGCGGCTACCTCCTCGTCCAGCCGCGCAAAATCGGCAGAGAGGATGCTTGGGGCGATGCGAGCGTGCTTGGCGGAGATCATGCGCAGGTCCTGGTTCTCGGGTGCGGCATCGAGATTTCCTCGACACCGGCTTTCCGCTTGGGACTATAAACGAACGAATGCAGACGCGCCCGATCACGAAGCGCGACTTCGACACAGTGGTCGAGGTCATCGACCGTTGGTGGGGCGGGCCCATCAGCACGTTCGCGCATCCGATCTTCTTCTACGAGCTCGGCGACGCAGGCCTGGTGGTCGAGAGCGACGACGGCGAGATCATCGGGTTCCTTCTGGGATTCGTGGCGCAACAGCCGTCCCGCGCGGGCTACGTCCACCTCGTCGGGATTCACCCGGATCATCGGCGCCGCGGGGTCGGTCGCCTCCTCTATGCGTCCTTCACGGAGCGCTGCCAGGGGATGGAGTGTGAGCGCATGAAGGCAATCACCACGATCGGCAACGAAGGCTCCATCCGCTTTCATCTCGCGCTGGGTTGGGCGGCACAGGAAGTGGACGATTACGCCGGCCCAGGTCGAAAGCGAGTCGTCTTCACCAGGACCCTGCGCTAACCTTCGCTCTCGGAAGGGCTGCGAGGCCCGGAAGGGCGCACGTCGCATGTCTCCCGCCAGACAGATTGTGATCGCAGCATCCGCGTCGGCGCTGGCCTTCGGGCTCATCGCGTGCGCCACCGCTGACGGCTCCGTGGGTGACGTGAGCGACAGCGGGACCGACGGGAGCACCGGCAACACCACGTTTGACGCCGGCACGAAGCCTCTCTTCAAGGACTCCGGCTCTGGCGGCGGTGACACGGACTCCGGCGTGGTCGTCGATCCGGACGCCTCCACGTGCGTCAAGGCGGCACCCAGCAACAAATGCGGCGTGGCCCCGCAGTGCGGCTGTGCACCCACCGAGACCTGCGACGTCCTGGACAACAGCGGTAACGTCAACTGCATCTCTGCCGGCACTGCTGCTGCGGGGAAAGCCTGCACGTCCACCGCAGGCTGCGGGCTCGGCACCACGTGCTACGGCGGCGCGTGCAAGCCGTTCTGTCCGGCCGGTGTATCCACCGACGGCGGCGCCGCGGGTGCATGCGGAATCGCCGGCACCAGCACCTGCTCGCAGGTCCTGAACGGCAACACGCCCATCCCCAACCTCAAGGTCTGTCGCATCGCGTGCGATCTCACGAACGCCACCACGTGCGATCTGCCAAATGCGATCCCGGGGCACGTCGTTGGCTGCGATCTGGACTCGACGAACCAACCTGACTGCTACGAGATGGGCACCAGCACCACCACGTGCAAGGGCAGCACCCGGTGCGCGCCAGCATACGTATGCGTCACGCTCGCCAACGACGCTGGCGATGCGTGCAAGAAATGGTGCAAGGTCGGGCTGAAGTCCGCCACGTGCGGCGGCGCAGACTGCCCGAGCTTCGGTCCCAAGCTTTTCGTCAACGGACTCGAATACGGAGCCTGCCCCTGAGCAGCAGAAATGAGCAGCAGAAAACCTGCACCCACCATGCAACCGAACAAACACACCCGCTCCGATCCGCCGCTGTCTTCCTCCGTTCTGCGCGATATTGGCCTGTTTGGCGCGCTCTCGGACGAGGTGCTCGATCACCTCGCGGGCCAGCTTCGCACCATGCGTGTGGAGCCGGGCGCGTTCATCTTCAAGGAGAAGGAGCCCGCGCGCGAGTTCTACGTCGTCCTCGACGGCGAGATCGAAGTGCTGAAGCGAAGCCGCAACGGTCGCGAGACACGCATCGCCATTCTCGGCCCCAGCGACTGCTTCGGCGAGATGTCGATCATCGACATGCAGCCGCGCTCGGCCACCGTGCGCGCGCTCGGGCCTGCCCGCCTCATCCGCGTGTCCACGGAGGACATGGATGGCCTCTATCGGCACGACCTGAAGTCTTACACGCTGATCGTTCTCAACATCGCGCGCGACCTCTCGCGCCGACTGCGCGTGACGGACGGCCTGCTCGCCGACTTCACCGCGACAGTGCTGGACGAGTACGTCACCGGCAGCCGCAAGAAAGAGACCCCGGCCGAGTAGCCGGCAAGGGGCAAGAGCTCAGTCGGAGCTGTCTCAGTCGGAGCCGTCGTTGGCGGCGTCGCTGATGTCGGCGTCGCTGCTGGCGTCGGCGCTCTTGCCGCCATCGCCGCTGTCGTTGCCACCGCCACCACCCGTACCCGCATCCGCATCCGCACTGGGGACGGCGCCCGCGGCGTCGCCTGCGGCCTGGTTGTTGAACGAGCCCGCGTCAACGCCAGTGCTGGCGTCGAACGTGTCGGGAGGTAGGGGCTGCGGGTTGATCGCGCATGCGCCCGCGAGTCCTATCGCGAGCGTGCACACGGCGATCGGAATGAGCGCTGCCGACGAGGTCTTCCACATCATGACGAGTCCCCCTTGCCGGCATCGCCGCCGTCCGCGCCGCCTTCGGCACCACCTTCTGCGCCAAGGCCCGCGGCACCGGTCGTGTCGCCCCCGTTCTTGTCCGAGCCACCGCCACCGAAGCTACCAGTGCCACCCGGATCCGGATTTTGCGGCGCGGGATCGGGGCCCGGAGGTAGCGGCTGCGGGTTGATCGTGCAGCCAGCGAAGCACGCGCACGCCACCACGACTGCTCCCACGAGGGAGAGCAGCCCGATGCGAAGGGTGCTGACTTGGCTGGATTGCATCACTCGACCGTAGATGATGGAAGCATCCTGGATGCCATCTGGCAAATCAGGTAAAAAGGGGAAGTTCCAGGGATTGCCCCACTGCCGGCGGCACAGTCTGGCACGAATTTGAGCACTTTGTAGTCATGGACGCCAGACCCGTCGCAAGCGTTCAGCGGGTGGAGAAGCGCGTGCTGGACGGCACGTCGCGGCGCCTGGTCCTGTCCGACGTGTCATTCGATCTCGCGCCCGGCACGCTCACGATCCTGCGCGGCGCGAGCGGCAGCGGCAAGACGACGCTGCTCGCGATCGTTGGTGCGATGCTCTCGCCAACCAGCGGAGAGGTGCTGCTCGATGGAGAGCCCACGTCACGCTTGCGCGACGAGCATCGCGCGGAGGTCCGCCGTCGCAAGGTGGGCTACCTCTTCCAGGATCTGCAGCTCATCGAACAGCTGAGCGCGTGGGAGAACATCGTGTTGCCCTGCGTGCCCGACGGAAACCCGGCGGAGGATCTCGCGCGCGCAGACGAGCTCCTCACGCGCTTCTCCATCGACAAGCTGAGAGACACGCGCGTGCGGCTGCTCTCCGGCGGCGAGCGGCAACGCGTGGCCCTGGCGCGTGCGCTCGTGCGCAATCCCAGGCTGCTCCTCCTCGACGAGCCCACTGCGCACCTCGACGACGAGCACGCCGACCTGCTCATCAAGGACCTGGTGCGCATCGCGGGTGAAGGGCGCGCGGTGCTCGTGGCCACGCACGATCCGCGTTTGGCTGAAAAATCCGAGGTGTCAGCGGTCTTGCGGCTTGCCGAAGGGCGGCTTTCTGCCCAAGCTTCTTCTGAAGAGCCGAAGCCCGAATGAAGAACCTCCTCGAGCCGTGGGTGCTCCTGCCGCTCGTGGCGAGCCTCGCCGCGGCGCTGTTCTTCGCGCGCGCTGCGTGGACGGGTCTGCTCGTGCTTCGGAGGTTCGACGTGAAGCGCGCCACCGAAGGGCAGCTGCTGCTCGAGCGCCGCATGGAGCTCGCCTCGACCTACGTGCGCGTCGCGGCCGTCGTGAGCCTGCTGTCGCTCGTGCTGTTCGTCTACGCCGCGGACCGCCTGCACTACGGCGTGCGCGGGGCCATGTGCGCGTACGGAGTGCTCCACGAGAACGAGTGGGGCATGCCAGCGCTCTACGGCGCCATCGGCGTCGCGCTCCTCTCCGGCGTGACGGCGCAGCTGTTCGCGCTCGACGCGCGCGTCCGCGGGCTCGATCTGTCGCGCCCCATCGCCGTGTTCGCCGTGCTCCTCGCGCCCGTGTCGTTCGTGGCGCTCGCGCTCCTCTATCGCTACGCATCGACGCTGGACCTCACGGTCGTCGCGTCGTGCTGCTCCACCCAGATCGACGAGACGGTGGCGCAAGGCGGCACGTACGCGCAAGGCCCACGCGTGCTGACAGCCGCGAGCTCCGCGGTGACCGCGCTCGCCGCGATCGTCGTGTCGGTCCTCGTCGCGAAGCGGCCGACGCGTGCCCGGATGGTCTTCGCGGCCGCCATGAGCGTGCTCGCGCTGCCGCTCGCGGTCTCCGCCAGCGCGCTCGAGGTCGCGCCCTATGCCTTCGAGACGCCGCGGCACACGTGCCCGTACTGTCTCCTCCGCAGCGACGTACTCGGGATCGGCTTCCCGCTGTTCGGGGCGATCTTCCTGGCCACCGTGTGGTGCCTCGGCGTCGGAATGGGCGCCCTGCTCGCGCGCACGGAGGCCGTGCGGACCGCGCTCCGGGGCTTCGGTCGTGAGCGCCTCTCGCGGGGCGCCATCGCGTGGGGGCTCTCCCTCGCGCTCGGTCTTCTGCCTGTCGTGCGCTATCTGATCGTCTCGAGGGGCGCGTCCCTGTTCCAATGAGAGCCTCCCTGAAAAAGTCCCCGGCCATCTTCGCGCTCGTGCTCGCTGCGCAGCTCGTCAGCGCGTGCAAGGACAAGCCGGCGGAGGCCCGCTGCGGCTACTGCGGAATGAAGATCGACGCGCAGAGCGCGTGGCGGAGCGAGGTGAAGCGTCCAGACGGAAAGACCGACCCGTTCGACACGCCGCGATGCGCGTTCGGCTCCGTCACCAAGGGCGACGAGCCCGCCGGCTCCGTCGTGCGCGTGCAGGAGTTCTACGATCGCACCTGGCAAGACTCCGCGCAGGTCAAGTTCGCCGTGGGCAGCGACGTGACGGGCCCCATGGGCGCCGACCTGGTGCCGCTCCTGCCGGCCCACGCGGACAAGTTCGCGCACGACCACGCCGCCACCAAGGTGGTCGCAGGCGCCGACGTCAACGCAGCCGTGCTCGCGGAGCTACGCTGACGAGATGCGCGACGAGCCGCCCCCGCCACAAGAATCACCGCGGCTGCGTCGCGCGATGGAGCTCGTCTACGCCGTGGAGGGCGTCACCGCCGCCCGCATCTGGCACTGGCCCGGGAAGGTCGCGATCGCCGTGAAGGCGTCGCACGCGAGCACGCCGTCGGAGCTCATCGCGCGGGTCGAGGCAGCCGTGGCGGGGATGCGCGAGCCCGGCGAGAGCTGGGAGTTCGGGCTGCTCGACGTCTGATCGGCGATGCTGTTGCGACGTTGGTGAGCGACACGAACGCCCCTGACATTCGAGTCGTACACGACGAATCAGGCGGAAAAATAGGCCTTCGCGAGCCCCGCGGCCGCGGAACACCGATTGCACTTCTCGAGGCCCATGCACCAAGGCTCGCTCTCCACGTCTCTTCGTCGCATCGGGCTCATCGCCGCCGGCGCCGTCGCGCTTCTGGCACTGACGCGAACCGCGCACGCCGAGGACACCGCCATCGGCGAAGGCGGAGCAGGTCCGGCACCCGCGACGACGGTCATGACCACCGAGCCCGCCACCCAGGACGCGCCCGCGAAGAAGACCCACCCGCGCTACTGGCTCACCGCGACCGGCGCCATCACGTTCGGCGGTGCCTATGTCGCGAACGCAGTGCTCTTTCCGCTCGCCGTGATCGACCCGCCGGATGGTCCCAGCTCTCCGAGCACGCTCTGGTACCTCACCCCGGTCGTGGGACCGTTTGCGCTCGCAGCGAAGCTCTCGCAGTTCGACAACGGACTCCGACGCTTCGAGTGGATCGACGGCTCACTGCAGACCGTGGGTCTCGCGATGGTCGCCGCCAGCTTCCTCTTCCCGGTCGAGAACGAGAAGACCGAGAAGCACGAGACCGCGACCATTCATCCGGTCGTCTCGCCACGCTTCATCGGAGCGAGCGGGACGTTCTGAGACGTTCTGAGCTCTTCTGGGCTCAGGTGGCGGTGGCGACGGGGGTCGGGCCCATGAAGATTGCTTCGATCTCGTTCTTCACGAACTCTTCCGTCTGCCCGCGGGAGATGCCGATCTCCTTGCAGATGAGTCCGCGCGCGGTGTCGAGCATGCGCCGCTCGCCGAACGAGAGCTGCTTCTCCACCTTGAGTCGGTAGAGATCACGCATCACCTCTGCGACGTCGTAGATGGAGCCGGTGTCGATCTTCTCCTTGAAGCTCCGATACCGCCTGTTCCAGGTCTGCTTGTCGAAGGCGATGGTGCGCTCGCGCAGGATGTCGAAGATCTCCTGGATCTCCTCCTCGCTGATGATCTCCCTGAGGCCGCGATCCTTGGCGCTCGCGACCGGCACCAGGATCTTGTGGTCCGTGTTGAGGATCTTCAGCACGTAGAAGCTCTGGCGCGAGCCACCCAGATCCTTCTCTTCGATGCGGATCACCTCGACGACGCCCTGCGCGGGGTACACAGCTTTGTCTCCGACCGCGAACTCAGGCTTTGTCGTCATCAACTGGACCACGGAGCGTATGCGGAGCGACGGACTACGTCAACGACGTGGCATCTCCAGAGGCATCAACGACAGGAGGGGCGGTTGCACGAGTCCGTCTGCGGTCCGACGACCCACGTGCCGTACGCGCATGCGGTGTATGGGCCCAGCGAGAGGCCGTTGCACGCGTCGTAGCCGCACACGATGGTGGTGTCCGTGCACGCGGTGCCTAGGCGTGCGCGCTCCGGCGTGCAGGTCGGAGACGTCGTGAGGGCGCCGCCATCCACGAACGCCGCGGGGATGCTGGACCACGCGCGGCACATCCACTGGTCCAGCTGCGGGCTGCCGTCGTAGTCGTCGCACGTGATGCAGCCGCAGCGACCTTCTGCGTAGTCGCAGGTGCCCGTCGAGGGGCACGCTGCGTCCGTTTGCGTGCCGTACGCGCCGGGGCAATCGCCGGGCTGCACGCCGCAGCCCACTTCAGGAAGCGCGACGTGCCATGCGATCACGCCGCCCGTCTTCGCGAGCACGTCGCAGTGGGTCTTCGTGGTGCAGAGCGAGTGCGCGCCGCCATCGCCGTACTCGCACCAGAGGCCGGGTTGGTCGCACGGCTGCGCCATGGCGGGAATGGCGAGTGGGCAGCCTGAATCGCCGCGCACGAAGAAGTCCCCTGCGTCCACGCCAGCGTCGAGCGCGCCTGCATCCGTCGCGGCGTCGTCACCCGCGTCCAGGCCGGAGCCTTTGTTGCCGTCCGTGCCGCACGCGAAGAGTCCATACCCGACCAGCAACACCGAGACCGCGCAGCATCCGGTGGAGAACACAATGACCGCGCTTCGTGGCAGCCCCTTCACGACGCAAGCACCTCTGCGAGGCCCCAGCGCACGCCACGATCCGAGATCTGCGCCTCCGTCTTGCCGAGCTTCTCGAGCACCGCGATCGCGACCAGACCGCCTGCGACGATCACGTCGGCGCGCTTCGGCTCGAGGCCCGTCACCTCACGTCGCTCCGCGAGCGGGAGAAGCGCGAGCTCCCCCGTGATCTCTCGAAGGCGAGCGAGCGTGAGCATGCTCCCGTGCACGCGCGCTCCGTCGTAGTCCTTCATCTTCATCGCGATGGCCGCGAGCGTGGTCATCGTGCCCGCGATGCCGACCGGCGCATGAGCCGTGACGAGCGCCGGCACCTCCGCAAATGCCTTCTTTGCTGCAGCCGTTGCAGCTGAGAGCTCCGAGGCCGTCGGCGGATCGGTGGGCAGCGCGCGCTCGGTCAGACGCACGCTGCCGATATCCACGCTGTTCGCGTAGTGGATGGCATCGCCCTCACCGAGGACGATCTCCGTGCTTCCACCGCCGATGTCGTAGACGGCCACTGGCCCCTTCGGGACGGTCAATCCCGAGAGCGCACCTCGAAAAGTGAGGCGGGCCTCTTCGTCGCCCGAGATGACACGCGCAGGGACGCCCATCTCTCGCTGGACGAGCTCGCGGATCACCTCGGAGCCGCCCGCATCGCGCATGGCCGAGGTGCCGACCACGTCCACAGCGGTGCATCCGTGCTCACGGATGATCTTCGCGTAGCGCAGGAGCGCGCTGCTCGTCCTCTCCACCGCATCCGGAGCGAGCTTCTTCGTCTTGTCCACGCCCTGACCGAGGCGCGTGATCTCCGCCTCTTCCTGAAGGGCCACGAGCTGCCCCTGCGCGTCCCGTGAGGCGACGAGCAGGAGCACCGTGTTCGTACCGATATCGATGGTGGCGACCGGCACTGCGGTTCCGACTACTTGATGTTGTTCAGGTTGAGCATCTCTTCGACGTTCGGCTGAACGACGAGCTCGACGCGGCGGTTACGCTGCATCTGATCCTTGTCCTGCGTACCCTCGTTGCCCGCGATGGGGTCCGTCTGGCCGAAGCCCGACGCTGCCCAGTGCTTCGGGTCAAGGCCGCCGCCCTTCACTGCCCCCTTCTTGTCCTTGTCGTTCGGCGCGATGAGGAAGAGAAGGACCTGGCGGGCTCGAGACAGGGAGAGACCCCAGTTGTCGTGGAAGGCGCCGCCACCTGGATACGGCGCGTTGTCCGTGTGGCCCGCGACGGAGAAGTTGCGCGTGTTGAGATCCTTGTCGCCGCGAACGACGTCCGCGACCTGGGCGAGGACCTCCTTGCCGGAGGGCTTCAGCTCGTCTTTGCCGGAGTCGAAGAGGATGTCGCCGGGGAGCTGGATGACCATGCGGTTGTTCCGCACGACAACCTTGAGGCCGATGGCGCTCAACTTCTCGAGCTTCGCGCGGAGCTCGCGGAAGCGGGCCTCGATCACGCTGAGCTGGTCGGCGCGCTGCTTGTACTCGGCGAGCGCCTGCTGCAGCTTCTGCGACTCCTCTTTCGACTTGTCGAGGCCGATGCCGGCCTCCTTCAGCTGCAAGCGCATGCCCTCGATCTGTGTCTGCGCATCGTTGTAGCGCTGGTCGTCCTGGGCGATCTGCGCCTTCGCGGCCTTGAGATCCGCCTGGAGCTTGTTGATCTCGCGATCCTTGCCGGCCATCTCTTCATCGGAGTGACCACACGCGGTGAGCGCGAACGAAGTCGCCATGATCACCGCCAACAAACCGCCGCTCTTATTCCACATGAGACCTGCTCCTGGTTTTGAAGGCGCGCATCAAGAGAGAGCGCGCACTGACAACGAAGCCGACGGTATGTCCGTGGGACGGAGGCGTCAAGCCGCTCCCGGCACGCGCACGTAGAGATCGTGAGCACGCGATCAGAGACCTCGTGCACGTCGTTGCAAAAAAAAAAACACATGCCGGAGGGCCTTCGGGCGCATGTCTTTTTTGCGGCCGCAATCATGATGGATCCGCGATCGCGCGTCGCGCGAACATAAAAAACATCGAGAAAAGCAGCGGTCAAAAATCACCCGACGAACAATTCTAACAGTCAATCGAAATCGACATTGCCCTCATGATCAGGGTGCCCGCCCATTCAGGGGAGAACACCGGTCAAGTTTTATTATTTGACATCTAACGTACGTGACCATATAGGTCATGTACCAACCCTTCAGGAGGGATTCACAATGGCTGCAAAGAAGAAGTCTGCTGCGAAGAAGACCAAGACCACGAAGAAGGCGGCGGGCAAGACCGCGAAGAAGAGCGCAAAGAAGCGCTCCTCTGCCAAGAAGCCTGCAAAAAAGGCTGGCGCTAAAAAGGCTGCCAAGAAACCAGCTAGAAAGGCCGCCCCAAAGGCGGCGAAGACTGGTGGGGGACGGGCAGCATCTGCCAAGCGCCCCGCAGGCGGTAAGAAGGCCCCCAAGGCCGCACCGCCGGCTGGCGTTCCGTCGATTCTCGGCGGCGCTCCGGCATCCGGCCACGGCCTGGATGACGGGGAAGAGTAGAGAAAACCCTTTCCTTATCGTTGCCTCACCCTAAAAAGTGGGCTTCGGGACTCAGGGCGCGACCTTTCGAGGGACGCGCCCTTTGTCTTTTGTGGGTTTGCCTTTTGGTTGTTCGGGGTTCCGGGTTCGGACTGAGAACAGCTCAGCCTTAGCGGGTCGCGAGCTACTCCTCTATATAGTGGTGCGCGGGTGGGGAGCGGACGTTGGTCCAGGCAACAGGCGCGCACCCCTGGTCACACTCGACGCCAAAGGCTGAGCTTCGATCGCTCAGGTCCAGGGTCGAGGTCGGGGTCGAGGTCGAGGTCGAGGTCGAGGTCGAGGTCGAGGTTCAGGTCGAGGTCGAGGTCGAGGTCGAGGTTCAGGTCGAGGTCGACGTCGTCGAACGCTTCGTTGTCGATCTCAGAAGCCCTTCGCGGAGAGGTCGAACGCTACGTCCCTGTAGAAGCGGATGTGATCGAAGCCCGTTCGCTTGTTCATTCCGTTGAGCTTCGGTTGGCCTACTTCTGCGAGGTGGTCTGCGGGGATGCAGCCTCGGAACTCTCCCCACTTCGCGTTCTCGACTGTGACCATGCCGTCGTTCGGTCGCATCTCAGTGCCGTGCGCAACGAAGGGCGCTCCGACCGCGAGCTGCAAGCTCATGGCGTGGCGGCGGCCGTGGTACGTCGCGAAGTTTCCCTCGCATGCGGATGCGTCTGCGCCGTTCGGGATCGCGAGGATGTTCGAGACGCCGGCCCAGGACTGGTAGTAGACGCGCGCGTCGTCGGGGTTCTGTTCGTCGAATGCGGGAGCTCACGAGGTAACGGGAATCCAGGCCTCCCATGGAGTGCGCGATGATGTTCACCTTGGAGGCGTCGCAGCCGTGAACCAGCCTGCACGGCGGGCTACTCCGCGGCCGGAGCGGGGGGCGGTAGATCCACTGTTCGGACGCTGGAGGGCTCCTGCCTGGTGGGCGGCTTCTGCTTCCGCGAGAGCTTGCTGAGCGCGAGATAGATGACGGGCGTCGTGAAGAGCGTGAGCGCCTGCGAGACGATCAGCCCTCCGACGATGGAGATGCCGAGCGGCCTGCGCAGCTCCGCGCCCATGCCCGTTCCGAACGCGAGCGGCAACGCGCCGAGCAGCGCGGCGAGCGTGGTCATGAGGATCGGACGAAAGCGGAGCACGCACGCGTCGTAGACCGCCTTGTCGGGCAGCTCTCCGTGGTCGCGCTCCAGTTCGATCGCGAAGTCGACCATCATGATCGCGTTCTTCTTCACGATGCCTATGAGCAAGATGATGCCGATGATGGCGATGATGGAGAGCTCGGTGCCACTGATCTGCAGCGCCAGCAGCGCGCCCAGGCCTGCGGATGGGAGCGTGGAGAGGATCGTGATCGGATGCACGTAGCTCTCGTAGAGGATGCCGAGCACCACGTAGACCGCGATGAGCGCCGTCAGGATGAGCCACGGCTCGCTCTTGAGCGACGCCTGGAACGCCTGCGCGGTGCCCTGGAAGGAGCCTCGTACGCTCGCTGGCATGCCTATCTCGCGCTCCGCATCGGCGATCTGCTTGATGGCGTCGGAGAGCGAGCGCCCAGGCGCCAGGTTGAACGAGAGCGTCACGCTCGGGAACTGGCTCTGGTGATTCACCGCAAGCGGCGTGAGTGAGCGCCTGGTCTTCGTGAACGTGGAGAGCGGCGCCAGCCCGTCCCCGCTGGTCCTCACGTAGACCTTGTCGAGCGCGTCCGGGGTTCCAAGGTACTGCGGCAGCACCTCCATCACGACACGGTACTGATTCAGCTCCGTGAACATGGTGGCGACCTGGCGCTGCCCGAAGGCGTCGTAGAGGGTGTCGTCTACGGCGGCGGCTGTGATCCCCATGCGCGACGCGGTGTCGCGATCGATGTCCACGTCGAGCTCGAGCCCGGCCGCCTGCATGTCGGTGTTGGCGTCCTTCACATCGGGGATCTTCCGCATGCGCGCGAGCAGCCGTGGCGCCCAGACGCGCAGGTCATCCAGGCTCGCCGACTGCATCGTGTACTGGTACTGCGTGCGCCCGCCACGCCCGCCGACGCGAAGGTCCTGCGCGGCCTGCATGAAGCACGTGATGCCCTCCACCTTGCCGAGCTTCGGGCGAAGACGCGCGATGATCTCATCGGCCGAGACCTTGCGCCCTGGCTTGGGCGTGAGGTCCATGAACACGCTGCCCGTGTTTCCGCCGCCGCCCGGACCACCGCCGATGAACGAGACGAAGTGCCCGATATCCGGGTCCTGATCGACGATGGCGTTCACGCGCTCCTGGCGCGCCTTCATCTCCGCGAAGGAAACGTCCTGCGGCGCCTCGGTGAAGCCCATGATGAGGCCGTTGTCCTGCTGCGGAAACAGGCCCTTTGGCGTGACCCAGAAGAGCCAGATGGTGAGCGCCACCGCCGCGAGCGTCACCAGCTGGGAGACCAACCGAAACCGAAGCACCACGCGCAGGACGGCCGCGTAGACGTCGCGCATGCCGTTGAATGCCCACTCGGTGGCGCGGTAGAAGACGCCGTGCGCTTCGTGGGTCTCGGCGCGCAGGAGCTTTGCGCACATCATGGGCGTGAGCGTCAGCGAGACGACCGCCGACAGCGCGACGGCCACGCTGAGCGTGACGGCGAACTCGCGGAAGAGCATGCCGACGACGCCGCCCATCAGCAGGATCGGGATGAAGACCGCGAGCAGCGACACGGTGATGGAGACGATGGTGAAGCCGATCTGCTTCGCGCCCTTCACGGCGGCCTCGTACGGCGTGTCCCCGAGCTCGATGAAGCGGGCGATGTTCTCCGTGACCACGATGGCGTCGTCCACGACGAAGCCGGTGGAGATGGTGAGCGCCATGAGCGACAGGTTGTCGACGCTGTAGTGCAGCAGGTACATCACGCCGAACGTGCCGAGGAGCGAGAGCGGCACCGCGACGCTGGGAATGGCCGTGGCGCGAAGGGTGCGCAGAAAGAAGAAGACCACGAAGATGACCAGGCCCACCGAGATGAGCAGCGTGTGCTCCACGTCTGCGACGGAGCCGCGGATGGTCTGCGTGCGGTCCAGCGCCACGTCGATGTCGATGGCCTGCGAGACGCTGGTGCGCAGCGTGGGGAGGAGGGCCCGTATGCGCTCGTTCGTCTCGATGATGTTGGCGCCGGGCTGCCTCCGGATGATGAGCATCACGGCGCGCCTCGTGTCCATCCACGCGGCGACGCGGTTGTTCTCCACGTCGTCCGTGACGCGTGCGACGTCCTCCAGACGGACGGTGCCCTTCTGCGTCGTGCTGCTGAGGACGAGCTTCTTGTAGTTCGCGGCCCCGAAGAGCTGATCGTTCGCGCCGACAATCACCTGCGATGACGCCCCGGCGATGGAGCCCTTCGGTCCGTTCGCGGTGGCCTGCGAGAGCACGTTTCGCACGTCCTCGAGCGAGAGCCCCAGCCCGGCGAGCAACACCGGGTCCACCTGCACACGCACGGCCGGCGACTGCCCGCCACCCACGAAGACCTGGCCGACGCCCGAGGTCTGGGAGATCTTCTGCGCGACGACGGTGTTTGCAGCGTCGAAGATGGCGGACAGCGGGACCGTCCCGCTCGTGAGCGAGAGGATCATGATGGGCGAGTCGGACGGGTTCACCTTCCGGTACGTCGGTCGGAACGGTAGGCCCGGCGGGAGCTCCCCACCCGCGGCGGCGATCGCCGCTTGCACGTCACGCGCGGCGGAGTCCACGTCGCGCGCAATGTCGAACTGGAGCGTGATCTGGGTGGAGCCCATCGACGACGACGACGTGATCTCCGTGACGCCGGCGATGCGTCCGAAGCGGCGCTCGAGCGGCGTCGCGACGGAGGAGGCCATCGTCTCCGGGCTCGCGCCGGGAAGGTTCGCAGACACCTGGATCGTGGGAAAATCAAGCTGCGGAAGCGGCGAGACCGGCAGGTTGAAATACGCGAGGAAGCCGGACAGCAAGAGCGCTGCCGCGAGGAGAGAGGTCGCGATGGGCCTCTTGATGAAGGGAAGCGAGATGGTCACGGCAGCGCGGTCGCCTCCGCGCGCGGTTCTTCCTTTCGGCCGGTGAGGAACCTGCCTACCTTCACCATCGCGAGATACACGACGGGCGTAGTGTAGAGCGTGAGCACCTGCGAGATGATGAGGCCGCCGACGATGGTGATGCCAAGCGGGCGTCGCAGCTCCGCGCCGGTGCCCGTGCCCAGGGCGAGCGGCAGGCCGCCGAGCAGCGCAGCCATGGTGGTCATCATGATCGGCCGGAAGCGGAGGAGGCACGCCTGGTGAATGGCCTCGAGCGGCGACAGGCCCTGGTCGCGCTCTGCCTCCAGCGCGAAGTCGATCATCATGATCGCATTCTTCTTCACGATACCTATGAGCAAGATGATCCCTATCAGCGCGATGACGCTGAACTCCTCGCGCAGGAGGATGAGCGCCAGGAACGCGCCCACGCCGGCGGACGGAAGGGACGACAGGATCGTGATCGGGTGGATGTAGCTCTCGTAGAGCACGCCCAGCACGATGTAGACGGTGATGAGCGCCGCCAGGATGAGCAGCGGCTCGCTCTGCAGTGACGCCTGGAACGCGCTCGCAGCGCCCTGAAAATTCGCGTGCAGGCCCGGTGGCAACCCCATGGTCGCCTCCGCCTCCCGGATCTTGGTGACGGCATCACCGAGCGACACACCGGGCGCCGTGTCGAAGGAGATCGTGGCCGCGGGGAACTGGCCCTCGTGCGCGACGGACAGCTGCGTGGTCTGCGGCGTCATCACGCAGAACGAGGAGAGCGGCACCTGATCGCCGCTGCTCGAGCGGACGTAGAGGTTCGTGAGCACGCTCGGATCTTTCGCGAGCTCCGGCTTCACCTCCAGGATGACGCGATAGAGGTTCAGCTGCGTGAAGATGGTGGAGACCTGGCGCTGCCCGAACGCGTCGTAGAGCGTGTCGTCGATCATCTGCGGCGAGATGCCGAGACGGGAGGCCGTGTCGCGATCGATCGTGACCGACATCTGCTGGCCGCCGTTCTGCGCGTCGCTCGCCACGCCGCGGAGCTCCGGCACCGTGCGCAGCTTCTCGACCAGGCGCGGCGTCCACTCTGCGAGCTCACGCGCGTCCGCGTCCTCCACCGTGTACTGGTACTGCGTGCGGCTGGTGCGGCTGTCGATCTGGAGATCCTGCACGGATTGCAGGTAGACCGACACGCCCGTCACCTCGGAAAGCTTCGGCGCAAGGCGCCGCATGATCGCGTCCGCGGACGCCTTCCGCACGGCGCGCGGCGTGAGCGAGATGCTGAGGCGCCCGGTGTTGGTGGTGGCGTTGCTCCCATCCGCGCCGATGAAGGAAGCAACGGTCGCCACGTCGGGGTCGCCGAGAAGAACGTTTGCTACGCTCTCCTGCAGCGCGGACATGTGCTGAAAGGAGACCTCCGGCGCGGCCTCCGTCACGCCCACGATCATCCCCGTGTCCTGCGAAGGAAAGAACCCCTTCGGAACGATCCACGCGAGCAGCCCGGTGAGAACCAGCGTGGCGAACGTCACGACGAGCGTGGTTCGCTGGTGACCCAGGACCCATCGCAGGCCGCCGGCGTAGAGGGACAGCATGCCGTCGAATGCGCGCTCGCTCGCGCGGTAGAGCATGCCTCGCTCGGACGCCTTGGGCTCGGGCGCAAGGAGGTGCGCGCACATCATCGGCGTCAGGGTGAGCGAGAGGATCGCGGAGACGAAGATCGCGGCCGCGAGGGTGACGGCGAACTCGCGGAAGAGACGGCCGATGATGCCGCCCATGAACAAGAGCGGGATGAGCACGCACACGAGCGACACCGTCAGGGAGACGATGGTGAATCCGATCTGTTTCGCGCCCTTGCGCGCGGCGTCGTACGGCGTGTAGCCCTCCTCGATGTAGCGCGCGATGTTCTCGATCATCACGATCGCGTCGTCCACCACGAAGCCCGTGGAGATGGTGAGCGCCATGAGCGACAGGTTGTTCAGGCTGTAGCCCGCGATCCACATCACGCCGAACGTGCCCACGAGTGACAGCGGCACCGCGACGCTGGGGATCGCCGTTGCCCGCAAATTGCGCAGGAATCCGAAGATAACGAGCACGACCAGGCCGATGGTGAGGACCAGCGTGAACTCCACGTCCTCGACCGATGCGCGCACCGTCTCCGTGCGGTCCGACAGCACCGCCACGTCGATGCCCTGCGGCAGTGCGGCCTTGAGCTGCACGAGCAGCGCCTTCACGCGCTCCGCGACCTCGATCACGTTGGCCCCGGGCTGCCTCTGTACGCTGAGGATGACCGCGCGCTTCTTCCCCGCCCATCCGGCGAGCTGCGTGTTCTCTACCGAGTCCTCCACGCGCGCGATCTCCGACATGCGGATCGCGGCGCCGTTCTTGTACGCGACGATGACGGACCTCACGGCCTTCGCGTCGTAGAGCTGGTCGTTCGTCGCGAGCGTGAAGCTCTGCTTCGGCCCGTCCAGCGTGCCTTTGGGCTGGTTCACGTTCGCCGACACGATGGCCGCGCGCACGTCCTCGAGCGAGAGGCCTGCGCCGGCGAGCGCGCGCGGATCGGCCTGTACGCGCACCGCGGGCTTCTGTCCGCCGTTCAACGTGACCAGGCCGACGCCGGACACCTGCGAGATCTTCTGCGCGAGAATGGAGTCCGCGTAGTCGTCGACCTGCCGGATCGGCATGCTCTCGGAGCTCACGGCAAGCGTGATGATGGGCGTGTCCGCAGGGTTCGACTTGGAGTACGTCGGCGGCGTGGGCAACGTACGCGGGAGCAGGCTGGAGGCCGCGTTGATGGCAGCCTGCACGTCCTGCTCGGCCGCGTCGATGTTGCGTTCCAGGCTGAATTGCAGCGTGATCTGCGAGCTGCCGAACGACGACAGCGAGGTCATCTGCGCAAGCGCGGGGATCTGACCGAACTGCCGCTCGAGCGGCGTCGTGACAGCGGACGTCATCGTGTCGGCGCTCGCGCCTGGCAGGTACGTGGACACGACGATGGTCGGGTAGTCCACCTGCGGAAGCGCGGAGACCGGCAAGCCCAGGTATGCGAGCAGGCCCGCGAGCAACAGACCGAACATCAGCAGCGTCGTCGCGACGGGCCGCTTGATGAACGGGTCCGAGATGCTCGCGCTGGCCGGATCGTCGCCGCCCGCCTCCGATGCGCCCGAGAGATGCGGAGGAACGTCCTCTTTCACGGCGCCGGGCTCGCGGAGGACTGCGGTCGTGTCGACACGCGGCTTCCGGGCGCGAGCTGGCTCTGACCGTCCGTGATGACCTTCTCGCCTGCGCGCAGGCCCTTCGCGATCAGGACGATCTCGCCTTGCGTCGAGTCGATCTCGCACGGGCGCGGCTGCGCAGTTCCGTCGTCGCTCACGACGTAGACGAATGTTCCGCTGGGCCCGCGCTGGATCGCGGGCGCGGGCACCACGATCGCGCCCTTCCTCGTGGTGACGACGAGGCGCGCCTTCACGAACTCGTTCGGCCACAGCGCGCGGTCGGGGTTGGGGAACGTCGCCTTCAGGCGGATGGTCGCCGTGGTCGTGTTGATCTGGTTGTCGATCACGAGCAGCTCGCCCTTGCCGAGCTTCGTGGTGCCGTCGCGCGCGTAGGCCTCCACGACCAGCGGGGACTCCTTCTGCTTCTGGGCGATCTTCGGGAGATCGTCCTCGGGAAGCGTGAAGAGGACAGCGATCGGATCGAGCTGCGTGAGCACGACGATGCCCGTGGGATCCGAAGCGTGCACGACGTTCCCCTGATCGACCATGCGCACGCCCGTCACGCCGTCGATGGGCGAGACGATGCGCGCGTACTCGATGTTCAGCCTCGCGGCGTCCACCGCAGCCTGGTCCTGTCGCACCTGCGCCATCAGCTGCGCGGTCTGCGCGTGCTGGTCCGTGAGCTGCTGCTCCGAGACGAGCTTCTGCTCCAGGAGCTTCTGGTAACGGCCCTCGTTCAGGCGCGCGTTGTCGAGGAGGGCCTGGTCCCTGGCCAGCACGGCCTCTGCGTTGCGCTGCGCGATCGCGAACGGTCGCGAATCCACGAGCGCGAGCACGTCGCCCTTCTTGACGTTCTGGCCCTCCTTGAAGAGGACCTGGTCCAGACGTCCGTCGATCTGCGTCTTCACGGTGACCGTCGCAAGCGGCAGCACGTTGCCGAGCCCCTCGAGGACGATGGGGACGTCCTTTGCCTCCGCGATCGAAACCGTGACGGGTATCACGCGCGCCGCCGAGCCAGATGCCGCGGGCGCGCCGCCTTGCCCAGCGGGCGCTTGCGTACGCACGCGCACCAGCCATGCAACGCCGCCGATGGCGACGATCGCGACGACGATGCCGATCGCGCGGCCCACGCCACCGCGCTTCGATTGCGGCGCGACAGGGACGGCGTCGTACGGTTGGTTGGGCTTCTGGTTGGGAGTCATCGGCGACCCAGGGCTGAGAGGAGCTGCGCGCGCGCGCTCGAGAGGTTGAACTGCGCCGAGATGAGCGTTGCGTCGGCGTTGGTCTTCACCACCTGCGCGTCACCGAGCTCGATGATCGTGCCCACGCCCTGCGTGTACCGGCCCTCCGCAAGACGGAGGCGCTCGTTCGCGTTCACGCGCGCCTCGTCGGCCGCGGCGATGGTGGCCTTCGCGCCCCGCACCGAGAGCCACGCGCTCTCGACGTCGTACCGGATCTGCAACCGCTCCGCCTCGTGTGCCGCGGCCGTGACGTCGATGTTCGCCTCGGCCTCGCGGACCTGGCCGCGCGTGAATCCGCCCTGGAAAATAGGCCAGCTGGCGACGGCGCCCACGTTCCACGCGGGCACCAGTGAGTCGGCGCTGAGTCCGCTCGCGGAGGCGCCGGCCTGGGCGCTCAGCGTCGGGTAATACGCGCCCTGCAGCCCCTTCAGCGTGAGCTCGTTCGCTTCGCGCTGGCGCATCAGCGCAGCGAGCTCGGGTCGCTCCGCGGTCGCGCGCGTGACCAGCTGCTCGAGCGGGAGGTCCTCGCCGTCGATCGCCGGGAGCTCCTCGTCCGCGACGTCGAACTCGTGCTCCACGCCCCCGACCGATTGCGAGAGCTGCGCCTTCGCGATCTCGTATGCGTTCTGTGAGGTCACGAGCTGCACGCGCGCGTTCGCGACGTCGCTCTTCGCCTGCGCGAGATCGATCTCCGGCCGCGTGCCCACGCTCACGAACCCGAGGACCTGCTTCGTGTGCTTCTCGTTGTTGGAGAGCGTCTCCACCGCGACCTGGATGAGCGCCTTCTGCGCGCGCGCCAGGAAGAACGCACGACGCACGTTGACCAGCACGGACAGCTCGGTCGCTCGCTCGCTCTCGCGCAGCGATTCAGCCTGGCTGCCCGCCGCCTCGAATTTGCGGTAATTCACGCCGAAATCCCACAGCAGCTGCGTGGCCGTCGCGTTGAACGAGAAGATGTCGTACTCGCTTCTGGGCGCCCCGCTGCCGGCGCTGCCAGCTCCGGTGGCTCCTGCGCTCGTAGGGGCTCCGTGGGCGCCGTACGCGTGCAGCACGCTCGCGGTCCCGCCGATCTGCAGGAGCATGGGAGCCCGCGCCTGATCCTTGCGACCCAGCTGCGCCTCGACCTGTGCGCGTGCGGTGAGCAGCGCTGGCTGCTTTCGAATCGCGATGCGCAGCGCGTCCTCGAGTCGCAGCACATCACCGCGAGGCTCGACGGCGTCGCCGGCGGGCGCGCCCCATGTGCTCGGCGTTGCGGTCGCGGGGCTGCTCGACGAAGGCGCAGCGACCGGCGCGGCTTGCATCGGGATGGTGAGCAGTAGGGCGAGGGAGTGCATGCGACGTGGGGACAGGGGAAGCTCGACGGTAGCTGGCCGAAGATGTGTAGTCACCTGCTCCGGCAACCGCGAACCTATCCGACGATGGGGGGCCGATTGGCTACGAACCCCCTCATTTTCGGGTCCAGGCGCTGGTCTTGTCCAGGGATGGCGACGGCTCGGCGCAGCTTTCGGCTTCAGTCGCCGAGGTACAGCTTCAGGGCGCCGGCGGCCGCGCGGCGGTCGAACGTGATGTCCTTCAGCTCATCACGGTGGCCAATTCGCTCGAATAGCTCCGTGAGGAACACGTAGAAGTTCTCGGCCTCGTGGAGGGCGTGGTCCAGCCGCTGCGGGTCGAGCAGGTCGGACTCCGACAGCGCGGACAACGCGGAGAGGAACGGATCGATGCGCGGATAGTCGGCCGAGCGCAGCAGCGGGTAGCCCATCGCGTTGAAGTACGAGAGGAACTCGCGTACGAACTGGATGGACGACGCGCCGGTCCAGCGCTCCTCGCCGCTCTCCGCGGCTGTGGCCTTCACGCCGAACGCGCGGACGATCTGCGAGAACATCCACACGTCGCGCCGCAGCCGCTCCGACAGCGCGCGCTTCGACGCCAGGTCGTCGAACAGGCCGTGCTCGTCCAGCCGAGCGCCGAGCGATTTTCCAAGCACCAGGATCGCGTTCTGGATCGCCGGGCGCAGGTTCGCGGCCACGTGCGTGGCGGCCGCCCGCAGCTGCTCGGGCGTGGGCGCAGTGATCGGAGAGGGGAAATCGTGCTCGAACGCTCGCCGCATCTCGAGGCGAAGGTTCGCGGCGATGCCGCCCAGCGTGCCCTTGATGCCGATGAGCCGGTGTCCCTCCATAAGGAGCGAGTCGTACCGCTCTGCCATCTGCGCCGCCGGCACCTTGAAGAGCTCGCGCTCGTAGCTGTCCGCCAGGTGCGCGCCGGCGCGTTGTCGCAGATGTCCCGTGAGCGCGCGCGCGTCCGACCGAAGCACCGACAGCACGAGGTACACGATGCCCGTGCCGCGCCGCTCTCGCGCCACCTGCTCGATCAACGAGAGGTAACGGAGCATGCGGAACAGCGAGAGGAACGTGAGCGCGACGAGCCGCCGCCCCTGCTCGCCCGGGACCTGCCGCATCAGCTCCAGCACACGCGGGTTCGTGATGCGGTCGAACTCGGGGCGGAACTCCAGCGCGGAGAGCGGATTGAAGAACGCCGACTGGCTCACCTCACGATGTGCCACGGACATCAGCGCAAAGAACAGGCGGAACGGAACGCGCGCCAGGCGTGAGGTGCCGTTCACGACCTCGAGCAGATACGTCATCGCATGGCGCATGACGAAGAGCGACTCCTCGGGCGTGTCCTGCGTGATGGCCGCCTTCACGAGCTTCGTGCGCGCGCCGTCGTCGGGGAGCAGCGTCTCCAGGTAGCGCTGGAACACGAACGCCTTGTCGTGCTCCGCGAGCAGGTTACGCGACAGGCCGACGATCTTGCCGATGCCATCGCGTACAAGGATGAGCGGCTCCTTGTAGTCCTGCGCGACGATCGCGGTGCGGCGCGGCGGCCCCGGATGGTTGCGCGGGTTCGCGAAGCACGCGAGCCCCTTCAGCAGGATCTCGAGCTCGAAGAGGTACTCCTCCTTCTGATCGAGCTCGAGCTTGTAGAACCACGCGTCGCGCGCGTTCTGTTGCTCGCGGCGAAGGCCGCGCGTGTCACGCAGCAGCTCACCATACGGATCCGGCGCCACGGAGCGCGCCGGAATACTGCGCGGCGGCCCGCTCTGCATCGCTAACCTTTACCCTTTGGGGGGGTCTTCGCCTCGGCCTTCGCGTCTGCGGAGGAGAGGAGCGTGTCCAGGCGGCCGACGCGATCGCCGAGCATGCGCGCCATCACCGCCTCCGCGTCGCGCTTCTGCCGCTGGCAGAGCAACGTGATGTCGAGCGCGACCTGGCTGGTCGCGAGCTCCGCGATGGCGCGCGTCTCGCTCACGACGGCGCTGTCCGTGTCCAGCTTCTCCGTGGCACCGATCAGGGACCGACGGTCGTCGGCGACGACGACGAGCCGATGCTTCCAGAACGACTCCACGCCGCCTTCGGGCAGGCCGTAGCTGAACGAGTCACCTGGAGTCTGCGGCAGCTCCGCGTGGGAGAACGTGACGATGTAGACCTTCCGTTTCGCAGCGCGGCGCATCTCCGGCAAGAGCAGCGACACCTCTCGTGGCCATCCGCTGATGACGACCCGGTGGCCCGCGCCCCTGAGGATGTGCTCAGCCTCTTCCAGGATGCGCTCGTAGCCGCGGACGCTGAACGCGTCTGGCTCGGACGGCTTCGCGTCGATCTTCTTCACGGCCTCCGCGAGCGCCTCGGTCGAGGCGTCGAACCGCTTGCGCAGCAGCGCGAGCACGTCGTCGGAAGGGGCCGGCGCGAAACGCTCGGGGGTGCCTGCGATCGATCGCGCGGCCCCCACCTTCACCAGCCGTCGCAGAACGCCATACACGGCCGAACGAGGGATCTGCGCGCGCACGCCGACCTCGTATCCCGTGGCGGGGGCCTCCACGAGCAGCGCTGCATACGCCCGCGACTCGTTCAAGCTGAACCCGAGCGAGACCAGCGCGGGTATGACTTCGGATTCGGCCATCGGTTCCGACTGAATTTCCCACGGATCGCGCCCGCGGAGAAGAAAAGACCCCCGCCGGAAAAAAATTGGGTGCTTTGCCCGATACCTTTGTAGCCTGGCCGCGTACTGGCTCGGACCGATCCCGCGACGCGACGCGTTTGCGCGGGTCTCATTGAGGAGAGAATCGAATGAACATTGGCAAACATCTGGCAGTGACGGCGGTGACGGGCATGCTCGCGGGCGTTCTCGGCGGCTGTGGCAACGACAAGCCCGCGGAGGCTCCCAAGGCCCCCTCTTCCGACGTCGCCCCGGCGATGGCGAAGGACTGCTGCAAGGGCAAGAACGAGTGCAAGACCAAGAGCGGCTGCAAGGCGGGCGACAACGCCTCCTGCGCCGGCAAGAACGAGTGCAAGGGTCACGGCACGAGCTGCCCCAAGCCGGGCTGATCTGGCCGGTGATGTGAGCTGTGAGAACAGCGCGCGCCGGGTCCCCCACGTTTCGACGCGAGGACCTGGCGCGTTTCTTTTTGTGGATCTTCTTCGCTAGAGTTCGGTGCCCATGGGTTTTCGAGAGAGACATCGCATCCCGGATCTCGGCGTGGGCGTCGGCTTTCGGCTGCCGCACTACGCGACGGTGCTCGGCGACAAGCCGCCGATGGACTGGTTCGAGGTGATCAGCGAGAACTTCATGGTGGAGGGCGGCAAGCCGCTCGAGAACCTGACTGCGCTCTCTGCGAGCTATCGCGTCGTGCCGCATGGCGTGTCGATGTCGATCGGTGGGTCGGCGCCGCTGTCGCCCGTCTACCTGGACCGGCTGCAGAAGGTGCTCGAGCGGATCGCGCCGCCGTGGTTCTCCGATCACCTGTGCTGGGGTGGCACCGCGAGCCTGAACGCGCACGAGCTCTTGCCCCTGCCCATGAACGCGGAGGTGGTTCGTCATGTCGTGGAGCGCATCAAGCGCGTCCAGGACCGGTTCAGCGTGCCGTTCGCGCTCGAGAACGTGTCCTCGTACATGGCGTTCCAGGCCAGCTCGATGCAGGAGTTCGAGTTCGTGTGCGAGGTCGCCGAGAAGAGCGACTCCGGGATCCTGTTCGACGTGAACAACATCTACGTCTCGTACCGCAACCACGGGACCGACCCGATGGCGTACGTGGATGCCATCCCGAAGGACCGCGTCGTCCAGATCCATCTCGCGGGCCACACCGAGAAGGACAGATACGTACTGGATACACACGCCGGCCACGTCCGCGACGAGGTCTGGGACCTCTATCGTCGCACGATCGAGAAGCTCGGCGCCGTCTCCACGCTCGTCGAGTGGGACGACGACATTCCCGAGTGGGACGTCCTCGCCGCCGAGGCCGGCAAGGCACGCGCGCTGCGGAACGACATCCTCGCGAAGCAGCCGAGCACAGTGACCCCGGCAAGCGAGGGCCGCGCATGAAGCCCACGGCGCTTCCGCAGATCCAGGACTTCGTGATCTCTGCGATCACCAAGACGTCGCCGCTCATGGGGCAGCTCGCGCTCGCGGAGAGCACGCGTGCGGTCACCACGGGGAACGAGCGCCTGACTCCGGTGGAGCAGCTCGACATCTACCGCGAGCAGTTCTGGCTCCGGCACACCGGCGCGCTCGAGGAGGACTTCGTCAGTGTCGCGCGCCTGATCGGCGCCGACGCCTTCCACACATTATGTGCATCCTACATCAAAGCGCACCCGCCGCAGTCGTACACGCTGCGTGACCTGGGGGATCGCTTCGCGGAGTTCGTGTCGTGTACGGCGCCCTACAAGGATGACGCGCTGCTCTGTGATCTCTGCCACGTGGAATGGGCATTCGTGGAGGCGTTCGATGCGGCCGACGCCGCGCCCATCTCCGCGCAGAAGATCGCCGCCACGCCGGAGGATGCCTGGCCCAACGCCGTGCTCGCACTTCACCCATCGATGCGGTTGCTCACGCTCCGCTATCCGGCGCACGACGTACGCATCACCGCGCGCACGGGCGACGAAACCAGCGACGCTCCGCTCGTGCGCCCACCGGCACAAGACACGTGGCTCGTCGTGTTTCGCGGTCCCGATACCCTCAAGTTCATCGACATCGAACGCGACGCGTTCATGCTGCTCTCCAAGCTGCACGCCGGCACGCCCCTCGGTCTCGCGTGCGAACAGACCGTGACGGAGCTTGGCCTCTCCGAGGCCGCGTTCCAGGCCGCGGTCGGCGCGTGGTTCTCTTCGTGGACCCAGTGGGGCTGGGTCACGGATCTCATCGTCTGAGGCGCGCGTCGTGTGAGCCTCAGCAGGCTCAGCCGGCTCAGCCGCCGTCCTTCCGGTGATTACCTGCGCGCGGGTGGAAGTTGAACGGGTAGTGACCGTGCGTCTCGAAGCCCTTCGCGCTCTTCGCGAACTTGATCTTCTTGATGACGTCGCCGATGCACGACGCCACGGTCGGCTCGAGGATGGTGGAGCCCTGCGGGTCCAGGCCGATCTCGGTGACGTTGCCTTCGGGGTCGATCGTGAACTTCATCTTCACGTCGCCCTCGATGCCGGGGTGCGCGGCCAGCGCGTTGTCGTAGCAAGCGCGTGCCTCGTCGCGGTGCGCCGTGATGAGGACGCGAATGTCCTCGTGGCTACGACCGGGCTCGCTCTGCCTCTTCGCGCCTCCGTCCCTCTCACCGCCACCGCCACCGCCACCACCACCACCACCGCCACCGCCGCCACCTGTCGTCTGCGGCGTGGTCGGATCGAGCTTCGTGCCGGAGCCTGCAGGGCTCACGGCCAGGGTCGTCGAGGGCGCGTTGTCTCCCGTCGGTGCACCGCTCGCCACGGCGCCTGACGACGTCACGGGGTTCGTTCCGGGCTCGGTCTTGGCGGGCGGCTGCCCTCCGCCGCACGCGAAGAAGAGCAATCCAAGGGCGGACATGGTCGCAACCGAGACGAAGGCGCAGGCTCGCATTTTCTGATCTCCCGAGGCGGAGCCTACCAAATGCGCCAACGCCGTGCTTGGCTTCCCGGCCGGACGCGCTATCTCGGGTCCGGAGCTATCGGTCGGCCAGCGATGAAATATGTAATCTGCACGCTTCTGGTCGTGCTCGGGCTCGGAGTCTTCATCGCCTGCGGCGACCTGCCGCAGCCGATCATCTGTCACGACATTCCTGCGGGCGGGTGCCCGTCCGAGAACGGCGCGGCCTGCCAGGACCCAACGTGCACCGACGCGTACCTGTGCAACCTCGCGGACGGCACGTGGGTGCTCGACCATCCATGTCCGTCGCACGAAGGCGGCGTCGCGGATGCAGCGAGCGACGCTGCGCACGAGGCTTCCATGCTGCCTCCGCGCGACGCGAGCTTCGATGCGCCACCGGGAGCAAACGGAGGGCCCGGCTGCCCGCCACTCGAGCAACCGGACTGCGCGCTGGGAGACGGACTAGCGTGCCCGAGCGCCACTGGCTGCTGCAACTGCGAGGACCTGTACGTCTGTCAAAGCGGAGGCTGGAACCATTGGGGAGCATGCAATCCCGCAACCGGAGCAATCACCCCAGACAAGAAGTAGCGACGAGCACGACGACCTCGACCACGACGATGACCTCGACCTCGCCAACCTAGCTTGCCTTCAAGAACGGCTCCCACTCCGGGAATTTTTCGGGGGAGCCCATGAGGATCTGGGCGGTCATCGACCAGCGGGGCCGGAAGGGGAGGCGGGCGAGGCGCATGTTTGCCTCTTCGGGGGTCTTCCAGCCCTTGCGCAGGTTGCACACGCGGCAGGCGGTGACGAGATTTTCCCACGTGTCGTCTCCTCCGCGGGAGCGCGGCATCACGTGGTCGATGTTGAGGTCGCGGACGGGGGGCTGCTTGCCGCAGTACTGGCACTGATGCGCGTCGCGGACCATCAGGTTCTTGCGCGTCAGGCGCACCGTCACGCGCGGCGTGCGGTCGTACTTGTGGAGATGCAGCACACGCGGCACCCGAAGCGCGCCGCCCACGATCGGGATCGCGTCGTCCGATGGGCGTACGTCGAGCGCACGCCAGTGATCGAAGTCGCGCCCCTCACCGACGTCATCGATGGCCTGCGCGGCGCCGCCATAGAGCAGCACCATCGCCCGCTTCGCTGTAGTCAGCTGAACAGGCTGGAAGTACCGATTGAGGAGGAGGACTGGTTTTTGAAGTACGTCGGGCATCAGCGCACTCGCGCTCTCCCCACAAAGGCTAACGGAGAAGGGTTTGCCACGTGGAAGTGTACCGCCCTGATTCTAGCAAATCGTGGCTTAAGCGCCCGCGCACCCTGTAGGCATCGCAGGTGTCGACCCTGTCGGAAAATGCTCTATGCTTGACCCACCACCCGTGAGCGACCTCGAAGAGAAGCCGACCGACCCTTCCCCCGACCCGAGCGCCGAGCCGCACGTGGTGCCCCTGGATGCGCCTGCGCGTCGTCGGCCCTCGCAGGACGGCGAGCCCGTCAACGTGAAGGCCGGGTTGTTCATCGTCATCGCGCTCGTGATGGTGGGCGCCGGTATCGTCGGCGTGGTCCTCAGCGGGATGGAGGACAATGGCATCTACTCCAAGCCGATCGATCAGCTCGTCCTCGAGAAGGCGAAGTTCGCCGGCCGCCCCGTCCGCGCCGAAGGCATGCTCGTCCACGGCACGCTCGTGAAGCGCGACTCTCCATGCGAGTACCGCTTCACGATCGAGAACCAGGGGACGGAGGTGCCGGTCTCGTTCAAGCAGTGCGTCGTTCCCGACACGTTCCGCGACGTGCCGGACATGCCCGTGAGCGTCACCGTCGAGGGACAGCTCCACGCCGACAACAGCTTCGAGGCGACCAAGGTCGTCGCGAAGTGCCCGAGCAAGTACGAGATGCAGGATCGCGCTCGCAAGGGCGAGAAGATGCCGCACGCTGTAATGAACCAGCAGATGTAGCCCAAGTGGAGACCGCTCCCGTTCCCTGGCTCACGCATTTCGCCGCGACACACGGGCTCAAGTACGAGCCCGACGTCGACGAGCGGTGGATCCGCGTCTGGGAGCCTTACGCGACGTTGCGCGTTCCCATCCGCTACGAGCACGGGCTGTCCGCTACTGGCGGGATCGGCTCGATCACGATCGCGCGGTTCGTTGTCACGTTCGAGGCGCCAAACCCGTCGGCGCCCGGGATGATCGAGCGCGAGGCGTCCTCGTGGATCGTGATCGCTCAGGACACGCGCCTCTCGGGTCGCGTTGCTGTGAGCTCCGACCGCGCGACCCTCTTCGCCGAGCCGCAAGATCTGGTCAGCGTGCCGCGGCGAATCAGCGGAGATCCCGCGTTCGACGCCATTTTCTCGAGCTTCGCGCCCAGCGGCGCGGAGATGAACGACGCGCTCACACCAAGCCTCCGCAAGTTGCTGCTCGGCTGGCGCTTGCCGGTCCACGTGGAGGTGCGGCCCGGGGGGTTCATCCTCGCGCCCGTGTCGATCAACGCAGACGCTGGAGGGCTCACCTGGCTCATGAACGCGATCCACATCTTCGGTGACAAGGCCGCGAAACGCCCCGAACCTGCGCGGGCGCGCTGAGGCGGACCGCAAGCAGTTTTACGGTGCCACCAGAACCGAGTATGCTGGGTCGCCGTATGCGTTCTCTTCGACCCTTCTTGCTTGCGGGCCTGTTCGCGACTGCCGTCGCAATTCCTGTCGCCGTCCCCGCGTTCGCCCAGGCGGTGCCCGCGAGGTCGACCTACTCCCAGTGCTCGAAGGCACCGACGGCCGAGGAAGCGGCGCAGGGTCACACCGCGTACACCTTCGGCAAGGAGAAGTACGACAAGGGCAGGCTCGACGAGGCGATCACCTTCTTCAAGGACGCCTACGAGAGGGACTGCCAGAACCACGACTACCTCATCATCATCTCCCGCGCGTACGAGCGGCAGCCGAACCTGCCCGAGGCGATCCTCGCGCTCGAGACCTACGTGCAGCGCTCGCCGAACGCGCCCGACCTCGACAAGCACCGCGCGAACATCGACAGCATGAAGCAGCGCGCGAAGGCCAGCGCGCCACCGACCGCGCCGACCACGCAGCCCACGACCACGCCGACAACGCAGCCCACGACCGCGCCCACGAGTCCGCCGCCGAACGAGCAAGAGCACACCATCTATCCCTGGATCGTCACGGGCATCGGCGTCGCCGCGCTCGGCGGGGGCATCGTCATGCTCGTCCTCGATCCGGGAGTTCCGGCTGGTTGCCACGGTGACACGGGCCAGTGCGACAATTTCTTCGACAACGGTGACACGAACATCAACAGCCCGACCGGCAAGGACGCGAACGGCAATCCTGTCGTGTGCAAGGCCCTCCCCTCTGCGAGCGGCTGCTCGAAGAGCGCGTTCAACACGGATCGCCAGAACAAGGCGGGAAGCTCCGTCAGCCTGTCGAAGGCCG
Organism: Myxococcales bacterium; assembly: GCA_025355005.1. Taxonomy (GTDB): domain Bacteria; phylum Myxococcota_A; class Polyangia; order Polyangiales; family Polyangiaceae; genus JANXLV01. The sequence continues at coordinate 77,362 of JANXLV010000208.1, forward strand.
GTCCCATCACGATGGTGGCGGGAGGCGTGATCATCGCGGGCGGTCTCATCTGGCACTTCGTCGAGCCCACCGGTCCCAAGAAGGAATCCGCATTCCAAAACCTCCAGATCGCCCCCGTCGTGATCCCTGGCTACAGCGGCATGGCCATGGGCGCTCGCTTCTGACATGGCCGGCGCGGTGTCGCGCCCTGCGCGCCTGCTCTCGCGACACCAGGTTGGTGGGCAGCTCTCGCTCGTGGCGCTCGACGTGGACGCGCAGCACCAGGCTTCGTTCGTCACACCCGGTCAGTATGCCGAGCTGACGATCGACGGCAAAGATGGCTACTTCGCGCTCGCGTCGACCATGCTCGCGGCGCCGTGGGAGCTCATCGTCAGGGACTCGGGCGGTGCATCGCGCGCGCTCCTGACGGCGCCCATCGGCACGGAGCTGCTGCTGTCGTCGGCGCTCGGAAAAGGATTTCCCGTGGAGGTCGCGGAGCAGCAGCCCGCGGTCATCGCCGTCACTGGCAGCGCGATCAGCGTGCTGCGGCCGCTCCTCGCCCATCGCGAGGCCCGTGGCGATCTCCAGCGCACCTACGTGTTCGTTGGCGCCCGCTCGATCGCGGAGACGCCGCTTGCCGCCGAGCTCACCACGTGGGCGCAGAAGGGAGCGCACGTGTGGCTCGCGACGTCGAGAAGCGGCGCGGCGGACTCGGCGACCACGAACGAGGGCTCGCTCGCGCTCGTTCGCGTGGTGACGGGATACGTGCAGAATGCACTCAATGCAGCCGTGGCCTCTGGCGACGCGCCGGCGGGTGCAGTGGCATTCGCGGCTGGACACGCGGAAATGCTCAGGGCTCTCACGGGCCTCTCGTCCGTGTACACGAACGTCTGAACCAAGTAGGATTTGCCGACACATGGCAAAGCAGGCGCCGAAGGTCGGGGTACGCCAGGGAGGCAAGGAGGAGCTACGCGCCTCCATGCTGAAGACCTACCTCCTCCGTCTTCGCGCGGAGAAGGGCGACGCAGTCGTCCGGACCATGCTGGGCAACATCGGAGTCGACCCCACCGTGCTCGACAACGAGACCGCGTGGCTGAGCGTGCAGTCCGGGCGCCGTGCCCTCCGCGCGCTTGCGGACTCGCTCGGCAAGGACGCGCTCGAGCACCGCGGCGAGTGGGCCGCACATCCCGAGGCGCTGGGCACTCACGTACGCATGCTCCGCACCGCCACGCGCACGATCGACGCGTATCGCTACCTCGCCGCCAACTACAAGGAGATCACCCGCGTAGGCATGTGGGAGATCGAGGAGCCCGGCGACAAGAAGTCCGACGCAGGCGACTCCCCCGACCAGAAGCCCGACCAGCAGCCCGAGAAGAGCAGCGCGCCGAAGGCCAAGAGCGACAGTGGGCAGATCACCATCAAGGTCATCTATCGCCCCCGCGACGACTCCCAGGACGAGTCCGAGAAGATCGACGCCGAGACCGAGGCCCTCTTCTGCAGCGCACGCCAGGGTGAGCTCTCGGGCTACCCGCGCATCTGGGGTCTCGGTGATGCGCACGTCACCCAGGAGGCTTGTCTCGCGAAGGGCGGGGAGGCATGCGAGTACACGGTCTCCTGGGCCGAGGCGGCGCCACAGAAGAACAGGTTCGTCGTCGGAGCGATCGGCGCGGTGATCTGCGGCGGGGCGGTCGGTATCACGGGTGGCGCGGTGGCCGGCGTGATCGGCGCGCTCGTCGGCGGAACACTGGGCGCGGGCGCGGGCTACTTCCTCGACAAGACCAAGTCCCAAGAGGGCTCGCGCACGTTCGAGAAGAACCGGATCGCTGCGCTCGAGCGTGGCCTCGATCTGAAGGGCGAGACGCAGAAGCCCCAGTCACAACCCGGTGAGCTCACGGGTACCGTGCTGGGCGGCAAGTACCGCATCGGTCGCAAGATCGGCTCGGGCGGAATCGGCGTCGTCTACGCGGCTGAGCACACGTCGCTTGGCCACGAGGTCGCAGTGAAGGTGTTGCGCGGCGCGGCTGCGCGCGACGGTGGCGAGATCGCGCGTTTGCGTCGCGAGGCGCACATCCAGGCGGATCTGGAGCACCCGAACATCGCGCGCGTGATGGACCTGGACCAGATGCCGGACGGCTCCATGTACGTCATCATGGAGCGCCTGGTGGGGCGCTCGCTTGCGGACAAGCTCGCGCGCGAGCACATGGTCACGCCGGGCTTCGCGATCCCGGTGTTCATCGGCGTCTGCCGCGCGCTCGCGGTGGCCCACAAGAAGGGCGTCGTTCATCGCGACCTCAAGCCGGGCAACATCTTCCTCTGCGACGACGGCACTCCGAAGGTCCTCGACTTCGGCATGAGCAAGCTCACGACCGCGGAGGCGCTGACGCAGGCTGGCTACACGCTCGGCACGCCGGAGTACATGGCGCCCGAGCAGTGCATCGGTGCGGCGGTCGAGTCGCGCACGGACATCTATGCGCTCGGCGTCCTGATGTACGAGGCGCTCACGGGCGAGCTGCCGATCTCCTCACCGAACCGTCGCGAGCTCCTGGACCTGCACCAGCGTCAGGTGCCCACGCCCATGACGAAGCGAAAGCCGGATCTCGGCATCCCCGCGGCGCTCGACGAGATCGTCATGAAGTGCCTGAAAAAGAAGCTCGGTGAGCGTCCTGCCAGCGCGCAAGAGGTCGAGGAGGCGCTCCTTGCGATCCCCACGGCCGACCTTCCCTTGAGCTACGAAACGAAGAAGGCGGCGAAGGCGGCGGTCGCTCTCACGTCGAGCGAGACCGACACGGTCTCGCGCCTGCCAAGCCAGCCTCCCCCCGCGCCGACGGACCCCGCGCAGTCGACCACCAAGGGTTAGGTCAGCCGCGCAGGAGCCAGACGAGGGCGGCTGCCGAGATCGCGATGACGAAGATCGCGCCCACCACGACGAGCGCGTCGGTGGCCGACACGCCGCCTTTCTTCCGCGCGCGCGCCCCTGGGGTGGCCGTGTTGCCTAGCTCCGGCACGTCCGCCATCGGCGCGGCTGCACCCGCAGCATGCGCGGACGGCTCTGCCGGCCCTGACTGTTCCTTGGGGCGCACGGACGGCGTGGGCTCCTTGGGTGCCTCACCTGGCTTCAGCGCTTCATCGGCGCCGGACTCGAGCTCCGAGAGCGCGATCGCGACAGGCTCGTCCACGGCGAGCACGGTCCCTGCGAGCCTCAGCATCGTCGGCGCGCGCCACACGACATCCCGCCCGCGCGGAAGCTGTGACTCGCCCATCTGCACGCCGTTCTTCGCGCCCGCGTCGCGTACCAGCACCGTGGCGCCGCGGCGCAGCACTCGAGCGTGCTCGCGCGACGCATCCGGGTCCGACAGGAGCAGGTCCGCGCGCTCGCCGCGTCCGATCACGTACGTGCGGCCCTCCTCCGCGAGCAGAAGGACCACGCCCACGTCGGGCCCCTCCACGACACGCACCTTCGGTGTCACGTCGTCCCCGATGGCCTTCATCGCCTGCGAGACCAGCGCGAGCGCAAGATCGCGCGTCGCGAGCGCGAGGTCGGGCGTGGCCGCCAGCTCGCCCATCTTCACCTCGACCCAGACGCGCCCGATGCGCACCAGGTCACCGGACTTCACGATGCGCGGCGTTCCCTGGAGCAACCGAACGCCGCCGATGAACGTGCCGTTGGTGCTCCCTTCGTCGATGAGCGTGTATTCTGCACCTTTCGCGCGAAGGGTAGCGTGGCGGTGACTCACGCTCGGATCGGGGAGTCGCAGGTCCGCGCTCTCGCCGCGCCCGAGCACCACGCGCTCGCCATCGAAGGTCAGCTTGTGGGCCGCGTCCTTCGCGCCGGGGAGGCGAACGATGAGCGTGATCGGCATGCGGTGTGCGGCGGGGACGGCTAGGTGCCGGGAATGCTGCGCAGGGCAGGCCGATATTCGTCGGCGCGTCGCTCGAGCCACTGGATGACGTGGACAGCGACGTCGCGTTGCAAGTGGGCGGACAGCTCCTGGATGCCGGTGGGGGACGTGACGTTCACCTCCGTGAGCTTGCCGCCGATGATGTCGAGGCCAACGAAATGCAGTCCGTCCTTCTTCAGGCGCGGGGTGATATCGGCCACGATCTTCTGCTCCGCTTCGTCCAGGGTGTGCGGCATGACAGTGCCACCCACGTGGATGTTCGACCGAATGTCGTCGGCGCGGGGAACGCGGTTGATCGCGCCGAGCACCTGGCCGTCGAGCAAGAGCACGCGGCGATCGCCGCTGGTCACGGCGGGAAGATACTCCTGCACCATCACGCTTCGTGTGCCCTCCTCGGTCAGGATGTCGACGATGGAACGCGCGTTCCTGTCCGCGCGCGCGAGCATCAGGACGCCCATTCCGCCAGCGCCATAGAGCGGCTTGATGACGGCGGTGCCGACGCTGTCCGTGAACTCGAAGATCTTCTTCGCGCTCGCGCCCACGAACGTCTTCGGCATGTGACGCGCGAAATGCAGCGCGTACAGCTTCTCGTTCGCGTCGCGCAGCCCACGCGGGTCATTCATCAGGATCGTACGGTCGCGCACGCGCTCCAGCATGAGCGTGCCGTAGAGGTACGCGGAGTCGAACGGCGGGTCCTTGCGGATGAGCACGCCGGACACGTCGGCCAGGCGGACGTCGACCGGATCGCCGTAGGTGTAAAACGGAGCCGTCTTGGTTATCTTGACGGGGCGAACGGTGGCGTGAACGTCCCCGTCCTGCACGTACAGGTCAGAAAAACGCGTATGGAGTGACTCGTGGCCGCGATCCTGGCCGGCCTTGATGAAGGCCACGGTCGTGTCCTTCTCGTAGTTGAGACGCTCCATCGGATCCATGATGTAGACGAACCGCATGCATTCACCTTCGCCCGAGACGTCCAGAGTTGCCCCGTGGGGACGTAGGCTACCATTCACGGGTCGGTTTGCGATCGCCACCGTGCTCGCAGTGGGCCTTGGTCTTGGGGCCACGTTGCCAGCGCCGCGCGCAGCCGCCGCGTATCCGCCGAGCGCGGAAGGTCACGTGATGGCCGTCGCCACGGAGCACTCCGACGCGACGCAGGCTGCGCTCAACACCATGATGGAGGGCGGGAACGCGGTGGACGCCGCGATCAGCGCAGCGCTCGTCCTTGGCGTGGTGAACCCGCAGGCGAGCGGCCTCGGCGGTGGCGGCTTCGCGATGGTCTACACGGCGAAGGACAAGAAGACCACGTGCCTCGATTTTCGTGAGAGCGCTCCGAAGGACATCGACGCTGCTGGGATCGCGACCAAGCCGAAATCATGGAACGAGCCGCGCGCCGTTTCGATCGGCGTTCCCGGCGAGCCGCTGGGGCTCCAGACGCTCGCGGGTCGCTTCGGAAAACACACGCTGGCGGACGACACGCGCGCCGCGATCGCGCTGGCCGCGAACGGCTTCTACATGGGGAAGCATCAGTCGGAGATCTTCTCGCGCATGGGTGCGCGCATCGCCGCGTCGCCCGAGCTCTCCGCGTGGGCGCTGGTGAACGGCGCGCCGCTGACGTATGCCGCGCGCGTGACGCGTCCAGATCTCGCGGCCACGCTGACGCGCTTCGGGCAGGAGGGCGCAAAGCCGTTCTACGAAGGCGATATCGCCGACACGATCGTGCGCGCGGCCAAGGAGAAGGGCAGCAAGCTGGAGAAGGCGGATCTCGTGGCCTATCGCGTGAAGGAGCGCACGCCGCTCACGCGCACGGTGGACAACCGTACGATCGTCACCATGCCGGCGCCGTCCGCGGGCGGGCTCATGCTTCAGGAGACGCTCGCCCTCTACGGTGCGTCGCCCTCATCCGACCTGAAGAAGCTTGGCTACGGCTCCAGCGCGTACTTCCACATGCTCGCGGAGGCCATGCGCGGCGCCGTCGCCGACCGCGCACGCAGCGGGTCCGACCCCGACCTGGAGCCGCAAACCAACGCTGCGTTCGACGCGTTTTTGGCGCCCGCGCAGATCGCCGCGCGAAAGGCCAAGATCGACCCGAACAAGACGCGCCAGGCGCCCGAGTTCCTCACGCACGAGCAGGGCACCACGCACATCTCCATCGCCGACGCGGAGGGCAACGTCGTCGCGCTCACCACCACCATCAACGCGCCATTCGGGTCGGTCGTCGTCGCGGGCAACACCGGCATCATTCTCAACGACGAGCTCGACGACTTCTCCGCTCCCAAGGACATCGAGGGATTCCATGTCGTCGGCCTCGGCTCGAATCGCCCGCGTCCTCTCGCGCGTCCGGTGTCGTCCATGACGCCGACGATCGTGTTCGAGAACGGCGCGCCGATCCTGGTGCTCGGCGGCTCAGGTGGGCCTCGCATCGCCACGAGCGTCACGCAGGTCACGCTCTGCCGGCTCGTGTTCGGACTCGACGCGAACGCGTGCGTGTCGTCGCCTCGCATTCACGTGGGAACGTCCCCGCAGATCTCCGTGGACGCGGAGGTGCCGGAGGACGTCCGCGCCGGACTCACCGCGCGCGGTGAGCAGGTGAAAGAGGAGACCGGCATGAATGCCGTGCAGGTCGTCGCATGGCAAGGCGGCAAGCTATACGCGGCCTCCGACCCGAGAAAATCCGGCTTCTCCGCCGCGCGCTGACGTCAGTCGTCACTCAGCGTCAGTCGTCTTCTGTGACAACCGCGAGCTCGGTGTTGCGCTCGGGATCCATGTCCGACACCACCATGTAGCCCACGCCCGCATCCACGCCGCCGCGCACCGCGACGGAGTATCCATCCGCGCGACCCACGCGCACCTCCGACGTGCCAATGGCGCGCGGAGTGAGCTGGTCGTGACCGATCTGGATCTTGTGCGGGTCGTAGATGAAGACGGTTACGCGCTGGATGTCCTTACCCTGGCCCATCTCGTACTGGAGCATGGCTGCGCGCTCGTGGTGCACCGTGGTCACGCGACCACCGAGGAGGTGCGCGTTCTTGCCGCGGAACTGCGGCGCGTGGACCGGCACGCCGACATAGCGTTCCAGGCCGCGCAGCTCCTTGGCGTCCTTGGTCTCGAGCGGAACCTGTGAGTACCCGGAGTGCTGCGCGACCAGATCCGCGATCGGATCGTGCCCGAAGCCAGCGCGCATCACATCCGTCTGCGACGTGCCTTGCGGAGGCGTCTGCGCGACGCCGTTCCACACCAGCGCCAGCGCTGCGGCGCTCGCGAGCGGCACCAGCGTGCGCCACGAGGCCAGCCTCTTCGCTTGACTGCGGAGCGAGCGCACTTCGGCGAGACGCTCCACCTTCTCATCGCGCCCCTCGTTCGCCTCGTTCGCCTCGTTCGCCTCGTTCTGGGCGACGTTGCTCTCGTTGCTCTCGCTCTTCTTCGTGTCTGCGAGGCGGTCTGCCACAAGAGCAGCAAGGACGCGCTCGCGCATTCCGTCGGAAGCCGTGACCGTCTTCACTACCTTCTGCAGCGAGCCGCGAACGGCTCGGTCGAGCTCCACGCGCTCACGACAGGCCTCACAATGCGCGAGGTGCTCGTCGACCTCCAGCGTGCTCGCCGTGTCCAGGACGCCATCCAGGAACGCGCCGAGCAGCACGACGTGCTTGGCGCACGTGTTCTCTCGTGAATCCGCGCTCTCTTCCGTCTTCATCCAACTCTCCTCTTTGCACGATAGGCCGCAAGATCGGCCGGCTTCTTGTCTCCGTTCGCTGCATCCATTTCCGGCTTTTCGGTAACGATGCCGAGCGACGCAGCATGCTGGTACAGCGACTTCTGCAGCAGCTTCCTTCCGCGATGCAGGCGGCTCATCACCGTCCCGATCGGGCAGCCCATGATGTCAGCGATCTCCTCGTAGGAGAACTCCTCGACGTCGCACAGCATCACGGCGAGCTTGAACTCCGCCGGCAGCTCGTCGAGCGCGCGCTGCACCTCGGCTTCGAGGATGGGGCGGAGCGCGACGCTCTCGGGATCGCGCAGCTGGCGCATCGTGTCGGCGCTCACCCAGCCGTCGACCAGCGGGTCCGCGTCCGGTCCGTCGAAGATCGAGCGCTCGAGGCCGCCGCGCCGGTACTTGTTGATGAACGTGTTCGTGAGGATGCGGAAGAGCCACGCCTTCAGGTTCGTGCCGGACTGGAACTGCACCTCGGCGCGAATGGCCTTCACCATCGCGTCCTGGACAAGGTCCTCTGCCTCGGTGGGGTTGCGAGTCAGGCGGCAGGCGACGGCGTACATGGCATCCATGTGACCGACCACGAGCCCCGCGAAGTCTTTGGAGTCCGTCACTTTTTGGGGTGCTGCTTCGAGGGTGGACATGGGCTTCTGTCAGTGTAACCAGCGACTGCATCCATTATTCCAGAAGCGCCAGGGATCGCCATCCGGCCCACCAAATACCCGTCGCCCGTCCGAGGCGACACGCGCAAGACGCCCTGCGCAGATGAGCAGGGCCGGGGGCCGGGGCGGCTCGCTCAGCTGCCGCCGCTCTTCTTCAGCTTCTGCTCGAGCTCCTCGATGCGGGCGTTGAGGCGCTTCACCTCGTGCTGGAGCTGCTGCCACGGGAGGATGCTCGGCAAGACCGCCTTGATGCGCTCGTCCACCTTGTGCTGGAAGTCCTCGAACGTCTCCTTCGCCTGGCCGACGAAGCTCGCGCCCTTCGGCTCTGCGCCCTTCGCGTCCTTCGCGTCCTTCGCGTCCGCGGTCGCGTCGGAAGGAGGTGCGCTGGCGTCGGCCTTTGCGTCGCCTTTCGCGCCGGCACCTGGGATGAGCCGCCCGATCGGGCCTTCGCGCAGGTCGGAGAGCACCTTCTCCGTTCGCTGATGAATGAGCTCTTTCAGCGTCTGCAGCGGGACTGTCCGGCTGTTCGCCTTCTTCTCCTCGTAGATGATCTGCGCAAGCGTGACCTCCGTGAGGTCGTCCTTGCTGTTGTTGTCGATGATCTGGACCTCTTCGCCACCACGCACCATCTCCGCGATCTGGAGGAGCGTGACGTAGCGCGAGTCCTTCGTGTCATAGAGCTTGCGGTTCGAATAGCGCTTGATGATGCGCCTCGGGCGGTCCGCCGTGCTGCTCTGTGATTCTTGTTTGGTGTCCACGCCGAACTCACCGTGGGCCGTGGGGGAACCCCACCTTGAGGCTCCACCCGACCCTGTTTTCAGAATACACTAACGCAGAAAGTCAAGCGCGCGCCTGTTTTTCGAGAGCCGTAAACCGTTGGAATCAAAAGAACAATCCAATGTCTTGACGCTCCGCGACGTCCACGCGCGCTACGAACCGCGCGGCGCCGAGACGCTCTCCGGAGTCAGCTTCGCCCTGTCGGCGGGTCGGATCGTCTGCGTTCTCGGACCGAACGGGGCAGGGAAGACGACCCTCGTGCGGGTGATATCCGGAACGCTCTCGCCGACGGCGGGGAGCATCACGTTGTTCGGTGAAGGCGTGACGGGCATGGACCGGAAGCGGCTCGCGCGCTCGCTCGCGGTCGTGTCGCAGCTGGAGGACGGCGACCACGATTTCACCGTCGCCGAGGTCGTGATGATGGGACGCGCGCCGCATCAGGATGCGTGGCTGCGCGAGCGCGCGGAGGATCGCGATGTCGTGCTGGATGCGCTCACGCGATGTCGTCTCCTGCCGCTGCGCGAGCGGCTGTATCGCACGCTCTCGGGCGGCGAGCAGAAGCGCGTCCAGATCGCGCGCGCGCTCGCTCAGCGGCCGAAGGTGCTGGTGCTCGACGAGCCCGCTGCATTCTTGGACGTGCGCGAGCAGATCGCGCTCTACGCGCTGCTCGCGAGCGAGGTGAAGGAGCACGGGCTCGCGTGCCTCGTCGTCATGCACGACCTCACCGCCGCCGCGCAGATGGGCGACGAGATCGTGCTGATGAAGCACGGACGCGTCGTGGCTACCGGAGACGTGGAGCTCGTCATGACCTACAACAAACTCCGCGAGACGTTCGATGCCGACCTCTATTGCGGCCTGAACGAGATCACGAACACGCGCTTTTTCCTGCCGATGCGCGGCGGTCTGATCGAGCCAAAGGAATAGTCGCTCGAGCCATGACCAGAGCCGTGACTAGAGCGCAGAGCGGACGAGCCGATCGAGCTCGTCGTCGCTCGTCATGCCTTGCCGCACCGCGATGAGCTTTCCCGTCTTCGAGATGAGGACCATCGTGGGCAGGTTCTCCACGTCGTAGGCCCGCGCCGCGACATTTCCGCGGTCGTACGCCATCGGGAACTGAAGTCCGTGGCCCTTCGCGTACGCCGCGGCCATCCCCTCTTCGTCGCTCGTGTTCATGCCGACCACGACCAGGCCGCGATCCTTGTAGCGTGCAGCGATCCGGTTCACGACGGGCGACTGCGCCTTGCAGGGGCCGCACCACGTAGCCCAGAAGTCGAGCAGCACCGGATGGCCGCGTTGCTCGGCCAGATGGAACGATGCCTTGTCGGGTGAGTTCGCGACCAGCTCCGCAGTGAAGTCGGGTGCGTCTCCGCCCATCTTGCCATGCGGAAGCGCGCGCGGAACGAAGGCGATCGCGAGCACCAGTGCGACGACGACCACGCCGAGCGAGAGCGGATAGAAGAAGCCGTCGCTTTCTTCCTTCGTGTCGGTCACGTCAGCCACATCCAAGCCCTTCCGCGTTTCAGTTGGTCCGTTTGCACGAGCGCTTCGCCGCTTCGGCTCCACGACATGTTCATAGCACCCGTCAAGAGCCGTTGCTCGTCGACACGCCCTGCTCGATGGCTCGCTCGCGCACCTCCTTGCGCGCCGCCGCGGCCTCGAGCGCCTCCGGACCGGGCAGATGCAGCACGAACTGCGCGCCGCCGAGGGCGTCGCTCTTGCCCACCTCGATCTCGCCGCCGTGCTCCACGACGATCTTCTTCACGATGGCCAGGCCCAACCCCGTCCCGTCCGTCTTGGTGGTGAAGTACGGATCGAACACGCGCGCGCGCTGCTCCTCGTCGATGCCCGGACCGTCGTCCTCCACCATGACGTCCACGCCCGCGGATGTCTTCACCGCGCTCACGCGGACGCGGCCCAGCGCCTCTTCTTCTCCGCGGCCCTTGCTCACGCGCGCGTCGCGGATCGCTTGCACGGAGTTGCGGACCAGGTTCACGAGCACGCGACGGAGCATCTGGCGGTCGATCGCCGCGGGCAACGAGTCCTTCGGCAACCGCCAGTCGATGTCGACGTTCTGCGTCACGATGGCCTCTGCGTCCGCGGAGTCCGCGCCAAGCGACGGATCCTCCAGGTGCCCGAGCTGATCGCGACAGTCGCGCAAGAAATCGCGCAGGCTCGCGAGCTTCAGCTCCGCCGTCGGCAGCTGCGCGAAGTTGCCGAAGTTCGACACCAACCTGCGCAGCGTGCCGACCTCCTCCTCGACGATCTCGAGCGTGGTGTCGAGCAGCTGCCGGAACTTCGGATCCTCGCCGCCGTACTTCTGGTGGCACTGCTCGACGGCGAGCTGGATCGGCGTGAGCGGGTTCTTGATCTCGTGCGCGAGGCGTTGCGCCATCTCCTGCCAGCTCGCCATTCGCTGCAGATACTCGAGGCGCGCGCGGGACTGCGCGATCTCCGCCATCATGCGGTTGAACGAGCGCGCGACCTCCGTCAGCTCGTCGGAGCCGGTCACCGGGACGCGCACGGAGAGATCACCCTGCGCGACCAGGTTGATCGCGAGGCCAAGGCGGTTGATGCGCTTCGTCACGCCGCGCGCGAGGATGATGCCGAGCAGCGTGGTGATGAGCGCCGTCAGCGCGATGAGCACCTTGAACGCGTTGAGGTAGTCCTTGGAGAGCTCGCCGCGCGAGGCCTCGAGCTCGTGGTAGGTCTGCAGGAACTCACCGCTCTTCTCGAGCTCGTCGAGGCGCTTGCGATCGACCGCGAACTCGGCGATGAGCGTCGCGCCGTCGGGCTCGTCGGTGAGCGGCATGCGGCGCTCCAGGCTGCGCTCCGTGGCGTCGTTGACGGGGCGCCCGCGATCGCGACGCGCGAGCACGTTCCTGTCCGCGTCCTCGACGGTCAGGCTCACGAGGCTCGGAAAGCGCGGAAACAGCGCGTCCAGCTCCACCTCTGCGAGCTCCGGGTTCTTCTTCTTCGCGGCCTCACGCAGCGTCTCGTCGGCGGAGATGGCCGCGGTCTGGTGCCCGAGGTCGTCCTTCACTGCCTTCACGTAGTCCTTGTAGACCTCGACGCCGCGATCGAGCTCGCGCCCGATCTTCGGATCGAACCACACGGACGACGCCTGCTGGAAGAGCGATGACACGAGCACGAGCGCGACGACGAGCGGAACGATCGCCGTGACCAGCACGACGGCCACGAGGCGCCACTCCGTGGTGCCCGGCAGGAACGTTCGTAACGTGCGACGCGCGAGGGCGCCGAGAAGCCGCGACTCTCTGCTCATCACAACCCCCAGTAGAGAAGCTCTTGCCGTACCTGCTTGCCTTCGGCGGAGTAGAGCACCGTGAGCTTGTCGCCGCTCGCCTTCACGATCGGCTCCGGGAACTTCTCGCACGGGTAGAACGCCGCGCGCTCGAAGCCGGAAAGCGTGAGCCAGAAGAGGTGCAAGCCTTCGCTCCCGAGGCCAGAGAGGAGCAGCATGCGGCCCCCGCCGAGGAGGGTGAAATCGAGCCATTTCAGGCCGAGATCCTCGAAGCGCTCCGGGCTGGGGAAGTGCTCGCCCACGTCGCGCATCTCCGGCAGGTGCGCCTTCAGGTACTTGTAGAATACATCATAACGTACCTTGCTCAGGCGCGGCAGGCTTCGGTCCGGCGGCGCGATGACCGGAAGCTCTTCTGGCTTCGCGCACGGCATCTCCACGTGCGCGCGGTAGCGATCGCCGAGTGACACCCCCGCGTCCGCATATGCTTCGTCGGCAAGGGACTTCAGGAGCCAGTGGAACACCGGCAAGTCGCCCGTGCCCGCGCGCGACGTGAGCGTCACCACGCTCTCCCACAGCGGCCGTCGCACTGCCCACGCGCTGCCGTGCGCGCGCACAATGCACTCACCCACGTATGCGGCCCCGTGGACCAGCACGTTGAACAGCTCGCTCTCCGGGCTGCCCAGCGGCGCGCTGTCCCGCAGCCGATCCCGCGCGTCCCTCGTGAGCGCGTGGCTCAGGCGATGAACGCTGGCGTCCGTGAAGTCGAGCGCGAGCTCCGCGCCGAGCACGCCATTCGCCATCTTCGAGAACGTCTCGGCCGCGTCCGTGAGGTGCGCGACCACAGCGGGATTCTTCGCCGGATTCGCGTCGCGTGCGCGTGCGGCGGCCAGGTCCGTGCGCGCGTCCTCGGGGTAGAGGGGGAGCACGCTCTCCACGAATAGTTGCTCGGCGGTCGTGCCCACGACGCTTTCCGTACCACTTCCCGGTGCGTCGAGCATCCCCCGCTTCTCGGAACTTGATCTATCCTGGAGCCGTGCTCACCGTGGATCTCCGCTTCGAAGGGTACTCGACCGAGAGCTGGTCGCGTCTCCTCTCCCTGTTCAAGCCACGCGCATCGGTGCCCGAGGCGGAGGCCACGCGCCCCCGCGGGCTCTGTATCGTCATCCACGACGGTGAGCGCATCCGCAAGCTGTTCCACTCGCAGAGGGGCCGCATCGATCCGAAGGGCATCACGTGGCCCGTGCCGCTCCCGGAGCTCGCCGCGGAGGTGCACGCGAGCTGGGCGATCGCCGCGCGGACCGGCGCGCTGGAGGAGCTGATGGAGCGCTTCGGTGCGCGCCTTCGTCAGAACCACGACCTCACCGAGCAGACGCTGCTCCTCGTCACCATCGCGCGCGAGATGATGGCGGAGGGGCTCATCGAGCGCTGGCCCAAGCGCCTCCACGGCGTGCCGCAGCCGCAGGCCTCGATGGTGGACCGCACCTTGGATGCGGTGTGCGCGGATGGTCGCTCCATTCTCCTCGGTGTGTTCGAGAACGGTGGACTGTGGACGTCGCTGACGATGCGTCGGCGCGGCCGCGGCTTCGACGTGCTCGCAGGTCCCGAGGGTCTGCGCCCGGCGATGGGTTTGCTCTCGGGCGACTGGCGGCGCGACTATCGCCATCTCGCGCGCGCCGTGGAGGAGGTCTACGCACCGGTCGCGTTCGGCGTGTTCGCCGAGGCAAAACGCTTCCGCGAGCTCCTCACCGATCCCGAGCCGGGCGCATGGGGCGGGGCCGTCGCGCTCCGCGAGATCCTCGTGTCGCCAACACCACCAGGCGTGCGACTCGCACTGGGTCTGGATGGCGCACGCTACGCGTTCGAAGGCATCCGCGCGGTCTCGGGCCGCATCGAAGCGCTGCGCGCGCTCGACCCCGTATTTGCTGGCGTACGCCGTCGCCTCGGAAGCGTCGTCGGCGATCGTGACGTCTCCTCGCTGCTGGGCTTCGACCCGATGGCCGCGTTGCGCTCCCTCCTGTCGCGGTGAGTCGCTGACCCGAGGTCAGTCGCTCTTTTTCGCATCCGTCACGGCGCCCGCGTCGACGGATGGGGCCGCGGAGCCTCCGTCTTCGAAGCACAGGTCTCCGCGCACGGCGGCGGCCAGCGCCATGGTACACACCGGATCTGCTGGATTCACGCTGTAGAACGACGGGTACGGCGCGCACTCCGAGCTCACGAAGTATCCGGCGCCGCCTTCGCCCGCGCTCAGGAGGCACACGGCGTCGCACGTGAACACGGCGTCGCTGCCCTTCACCACGTCGATGCTCTCCGTGGGGCCAATGCAGTCGCGCGCAGGATTGTACGCTCGGCCCGTGTAGATGTGCGACACCGCGTCCGAGCACGCGAGCGCGCCCACACCGACGACGCCGACGCATGCCGCCACAATCACACCCGCAGCGATGCGTCGTCCTCGCGTGGGCGCCACTCGGGTCATGCTTTCGGCGGCTCGATCACGCGCACGTGCACCTCTGCGAGCTGCTCGGCGCTTGCGTGGCTCGGCGCGTCGGTCATGAGGTCCGTGCCCTTCTGCGTCTTCGGGAACGGAATGACGTCGCGCAGGCTCTCACTGCCGGAGAGCAGCATCGCAAGGCGATCCATGCCGATCGCGATGCCGCCGTGCGGAGGCGCGCCGAACTTCAGCGCGTCGAGCAGGAAGCCGAACTTCTGGCGCGCGTCCTCGTCCTTGATGCCGAGCGCGCGGAAGACCTTCGCCTGCACCTCGGGATCATGGAGGCGGATCGAGCCGCCGCCGATCTCGAAGCCATTGAGCACCAGGTCGTAGCGGTAGCAGAGGACCTTGCCCGGATCCGGGTCGAGCAGCTCCACGCACTCGTCGTGAGGGCGCGTGAAGGCGTGGTGTGCGGCGGCCCACGTCTTCTTGTCCTCGTCGTACTCGAGGAGCGGCGGGTTCACGACCCAGAGGAAGTTCCACTTGCCGCCATGGCCGGACTCCGGGATGAGCGTGAGCTTCTTCGCGAGGTGAACGCGCAGGTTCGCCATCACGGTCTGGACCTGCGACTCCTTGCCGAACTGGAAGAAGAGGAGATCACCTTCTTGTGCGCCGGTCGCGGCGTTGATCGCGTCGCGGAGCTCCTTCGTGATGGTCTTGGCGAGCGGCGACTGCGTCCACGCGCCCTCCTTGTCGATCTTCGCGCGCGCGAGTCCCTTCGCGCCCATGCCCTTCACGAAGTCCTCGAGCTTGTCGAGCTCCGCACGTGAGAGCTTCTGCGCGAATTCTTGCGGCACGCGCATCGCCTTCACGATCTCCGCGGGCAGATCGCGCCGGTACTTTCCGCTCGTGAACTTCTCGGCGATGTCCGCGAAGAACGGGATGCCGCCGCCCTTCTGCTCGATCACGAGGCTCGTGATGTCCGTGTGGGGCATGGCGAAGCGCAGGTCCGGCTTGTCGTTGCCGTAGTGACCCATCGACTCTTCGAACGGCATCTGCGGGAAGCGACCGGTCGGGTAGAGCGTGTTGAGGTCCACGCCAAGGACGTCCTTCCAGACCTTGAAAATAAGGCCTTCCATGATGCGGAACACGTCGTCCTGGTTCACGAACGACATCTCGACGTCGATCTGCGTGAACTCGGGCTGGCGGTCCAGGCGCAGGTCCTCGTCGCGGAAGCACTTCACGATCTGGAAGTAACGGTCGAAGCCAGCCACCATGTAGAGCTGCTTGAAGAGCTGCGGGCTCTCGGCGAGGGCGAAGAACTTTCCGCTGTTCATGCGGCTCGGCACGAGGAAGTTGCGCGCGCCGCCGGGCGTGTACTTCACCATCACGGGCGTCTCGAGCTCGAGGAAGCCGTTCTCGTCGAAGTAGCGCCGCGTGACCTGGTTGATGCGGTGACGAACGCGCAGCGTGCGCTGGAGCGGGGCGCGGCGCAGATCGAGATAGCGGTACTGGAGGCGCTTCTCCTCGCCTGTGTCGATGCTGTCCTGGATCTCGAACGGCGGGGTCTCTGCCTTGTTGAAGATGGTGAGCTCCACGGCGTGGATCTCGATCTCACCGGTGGCGAGCTTCGGGTTCTTGTTGCCGCCGCGGCTCACGACCTTGCCGCGCACGCCGATGACCCACTCACTGCGCAGCGCCTGCGCCGCGACGTAGGCTTCCTTGGGGCTGTCGCCGAAGTCCTTGGTGTCCGGGTCGAAGACGAGCTGGGTGATCCCGTCGCGATCGCGAAGATCGACGAAGACGCAGCCGCCGTGGTCGCGATAGCTCGCGACCCAGCCGAACAGGATGACCTCTTTGCCCTCGTCTGCGGCGCGGAGATCGCCATTGCGATGCGTTCGTTTCAGCTCGTCGATGAAGCGTGCCACGGTGGTATACCTCTTCCCTGACCTGCAGTTGGCAGGGCCGGCACGTTACCAGAGCATCTGACCGAACGCGCGATGATCGAACCTCCGCGGAAGCCCGCCGACACGCCCGCTGCGCCTGCGCCGTCCACCACGCGTGTTCGTGCAGACGCCGTGCTAGGAATCCTGTCGGGGGTCTTTCCCGTCGCCCTCTGTCTCTCCGTCGCGGACAGCGGCCGCGACTACGCGCACGACCTCGCGCTGCTGCGCGTGACGGGCGCCGCGGGCACCGGCACCATGCGCGCGCTGGACGCGATCGCGTTCGCGCCCTTCACCATGGTTCCGATCGGCACCACCGTGTTCAGGCTCACGATGGGCTCGGCGTTCTTTGCGGGCGTGGCCGGGCACCTCACCTACAGGCTCTCGCGCCGGCTCTATGACACGCTGTTCGGCGAGCGCTGGCATTGCGTGTATATTGCATTCATCGCGGCCATGGCTGCGGTCCTCTCCGTTCCGTTCGTGCTGGAGGGCTCGTCGGCGGCCGGCGGGACGCTCGGCGCGTGCCTCGCGCTCGCCCCTCTGTCGCTGCTCACGTTCGGCGCCTCCGGGGATCGCGCGGATGCCGCCGAGCGAGAGACGGCCACTCTTCGAGTCGCGCTGCTCGTCGGGCTCGCGGTGTTCTACGAGCCGCTGGTGGGGCTCGCGGCCGCTTCGTCCGTTGCTCCATTCTACTTCGGTAGGGCGCGCCGTAAATCCCCGCCCCCGCAGCTCGTGCTCGTCCTCGGCGCGTTCGGCGCCGGTGCGCTCCCGCTCGTCGCAGCGGTGGTTCGCACGCAAGGCAGTGCGCTCCCGCGCGTGGCCTCCGTCTTCGCCGAGCCGCTGGGAGAGGCGGGCTTCTTCGGCCCGACGACGCTCGATGCGTTCTATCGCGCGCATGTGGGCCTGGTGCTCGGTGGCCTCGTCGTCGCGGGCGTCGTGCTCTCCGGGCTCCGCGCGCGCAAGGCGGTCGCGACCGCTGCGAAGAACTCTTCGCCGGGGATGCTGGTGGCGGCGCTCTCTGCGATCGCCGTCGTTGGTGCGTTCGCGATCATGATCGGCGCCCCCGCGCACGGCCCACGGTTCGCGCCAGCCGTGCTGGCGGGCTTCGCGGTGGCGCTGGTCTTTGCGGGCGCTGCGCTCCTTGCGATAGTCGACTTCGTCGCGGTCGCGGACATCCCGTTCGCGCGGGCGAGCGCGACCATGATCGTCGTCCTGGAGCTGGTGCTTCCCGTGCGCCAGGCAGATGAGGCGTTCACGCATGCGGACGCGCGCTCGCCCCTCGCGTCGCCGCTGCTCGCGGTCGCCGCCTATGGAAGCCTGTCGTCGGGCACCGTGATCGTCACGCACGAGGCACGCGCTCTCTCCCGAATTCTTGCCGCGCGTGAGAGCGGGGAGCTGCGCTCGGATGTGGTGATCGCGCCGACGTTCGACCTGGGGAGCCGGCTCGCGCGCGAGGCGCTGGCGGTGGAGCCGCTGCTGGCTGGTGTCTACCGCGACGTCGCGCTCGGCGGTCGCCCCGAGGAGTTCGCGCTGTCGGAGCTGTCCCGCGTGCGACCTCTGTCCATCGCGTTCGATCCGGCGTGGGATCGCGCGCTCGCTCGCCACCTGCTCTCGGCCGGCATGGCGACAGTCTTCGAGGCCGAGCCGCGCGGCGCAAGCGACCGCATCCAGGGCATCGATACGTTCGCCCCGCTCCGTCAGAGGCTCACGAAGGAGCTGCTTCCAGCGCCGCGCGATCCGGAGAAGCTACACGTGACCATCAAGATGCTCCGCACGCGCGCCATCGCGCTCGGCTCTGGCGGCGAGAAGGCCGTGCTCTCGAAGGCGCTCGACGACCTGCGCGCCCTGTCGCGCGAGGACCCCATCGCCGACGAGCTCACGCGTCGCATCGTGGTCGCGAAGGGCCCGATCGATGTGCGCGATCTCACGCCCTGACGGCGGAGCGTCGTTCATGCTTGCGCCGGGCGCGCGGTTTCCATACGACGTTTCTCGATGGATCTCACCAGCCTCAAGCAGCAGTTCGAAGCACGCGGCATCAAGAAGGTGAAGGTCGGTGGTTTCGACATCGACGGCGTGCTGCGCGGAAAATACGTGTCGCTCGACAAGTTCTGGAGCGCCGCGAAGGACGGCTTCGGCTTCTGCGACGTCATCTTCGGCTGGGACATCCACGACGTCCTCTACGACAACGTAGAGGTCACGGGTTGGGCCACCGGGTATCCGGACACGCACGCGCGCATCGATCTGGACTCGTTCCGCGTGATCCCGTGGGAGCCCGACACGGCCGCGTTCGTCGTCGACTTCGTGCAGAAGGATGGCTCGCCGCACCCTGCATGTCCGCGCGGTCTCCTGAAGACCGTGCTCGCACAGGCGAAGTCGCTCGGCTACAGCGCGACGTTCGCCGCCGAGCTCGAGTTCTTCGTCTTCAAGGAGTCGCCCGCGTCCGTGCGCGAGAAGGGCTACCGCGGCATGACGCCCGTGTCGCCCGGCATGTTCGGCTACTCGTGGCTGCGCGAGGGACAGAACAAGGAGCTCTTGAAGACGCTCTGGGACGACATGCTCGCGTACGACATCGAGATCGAGGCCCTCCACACGGAGACCGGCCCGGGCGTCTACGAGGTCGCGCTGCGCTACGACGAGGCCCTGCGCATGGCCGACAAGGCTGCGCTCTTCAAGACCGCCGCGAAGGAGGTGTGCGGGCGCTTCGGGCTCATGCCCACGTTCATGGCCAAGTGGAGCCACGAGCTGCCCGGATCGAGCGGGCACCTGCACCAGTCGTTGTGGACGGAGAAGACGCCCGGCGAGAAGCGGAACGCGTTCTACGACGCGGGCCCCGCCGACAAGCTGAGCGCTACCGCGAAGAGCTACCTCGCAGGGCAGCTTGCGCTGATGCCGGAGCTCACCGCTCTCTATTCGCCCACGGTGAACAGCTACAAGCGCTATGTCCCCGGCGTGTGGGCGCCGCTCACGGCCACGTGGGGCGTCGAGAATCGCACCTGCGCCATCCGCACCATCGTCGGCGACGAGAAGGGCACGCGCCTCGAGTACCGCCAGACCGCGGCCGACATGAACCCCTACGTCGCGATCGCCACCATGCTCGGGGCCGGTCTTTTTGGCATCACCCAGAAGATGACGGCACCTTCGGGCGCCGTGGGCGACGCTTCCGGTGCGAGCGCGAGCGCACCTCCGTTGCCGCGCTCATTGAAGGAGGCGACGGCCATCCTGTCGAAGAGCACGGCCGCGCGCGCAGTGCTCGGCGCTCCGTTCGTGGATCACTACGTGCGCACGCGCGAGTGGGAGGTCCGGCAGTTCGAGCGCGTCGTGACGGACTGGGAGCTCCAGCGCTACTTCGAATCGATCTGAAGTCGCGGTGAGCCCTCCCTCCACCATGGTCGCCGCGCCGCCGCTCCTCACGAACGCGCACGTGCAGACGCTGCTCGGCGTGATGGATCCGTTCGCGCGCTTTCTCGAGGGCGCGCCCGTGCGCATCCACGTTGCCGGTGGCGGTAGCCTGGACGGGCGGTATTTCCAGGCCATCGGCGATCCCGCCGGCCCCGCCGCGCTCGTCCTGCATGGCATCACTGGCGCGGCCACGGACTCCACGATTCTACGCATCGCGCAGAAGCTCGTCGGTCGTGGCGTCTCCGCGCTCTCCATCACCATGCGCGGTGGTCCTGGCTCGCACGGCGGCTCCCCGCCGCTCTTTCACGCGGGCTCGACGGATGACGTGCGCGCCGCGCTCTCGTTCCTGTCGCAGAAGCACACCGAGGTCGCGGGCGTGGGCATTTCGCTCGGCGGTCATCTGCTCCTGCTCACGCTCGCGGAGTGGGGGAAGGAAGCGCCGCACGAGGTGAAGGCCATCGCCGCGATCTCACCGCCCATGGACATCGAGGCCACCGCGCAGTTCCTGGATGCGGGCATCAGCCGCGTCTACCAAGAGTACATGGTGCGGAGACTGCTTGCGCGCGCCGCGCACGCGAAGGAGCACTTGCCCGAAGAGGTGCGCCCACATCTCATCGGTCGGAAGAAGACCGTGCGCTCCGTCCATGGCTACAACGCGCGGTTGAGCGTCCCCGTCTGGGGCTTCGACGATCTCGCGGCCTACCATCAGGAGACGCACGTTGGGTGTAAGATACAATCAATCGCGCGCCCCGTTCTCGTGCTCGCTGCGGAGGACGACCCCATCGTGCCCATCGCCGCCGTGAGGGACGCGCTCACCAGCGCGCCGCCGTGGGTGTCCGCGCTCGTACTTCCTCACGGCGGTCACGTGGGCGTCGTCGCACGAGAGCGCGTCCTCGGTGATCCCGATCGCCGCTGGGGCGAGAACCGCGCAGTGGATTTTCTCTGCGCGCATCTCGCGTCCGCGTGAACGGTCAGAGGCTCGACGCGTCCTGTTGCTTCTCCGCAGGCACGGCCACGCCGTCCTTGCCGGGCGCGCCGCCGAGGCCGCGCGTGCCTGCCGCGCCGAGCGTGATCGCATTCGTGGTCGCGACGTCGACGCTGGGCGCCATCACGGTCTTCGCGAGATAGAGGAGGCCGATGGAGACGCCGCCCGCGCCGCCCGCGCTCGCGCCGCCGTTGCCGCCGTTGCCGCCGTTGCCGCCGCTGCAGGCGACGCCAACACCGCCCATGCCTCCAGTACCGCCAGCTTCGCCGACCTGCCCCGCCATGCCGTTGCCACCATTGCCTCCGGTGCCCGTCGTGAGCGCGGACGCGAGCAACGTGATCCCGCTCTCGAACGCGAGGACGGCGATGCTGCCGCCGCCGCCGGTCGTGAGACTCGCGGGCGCCCCGCCGCAGCCACCGCACGCGCCACTGCCACCGCCCTCGCCTGCAGGCGCGCCATTGAAGCCATCGCCGCCGCCGCCAGCTTGTGCGGGCCCACCGATGGTGCCGGTACCACCGCCGCTCGAAGCCCAACCCTGCGCCGTGAGCGCGCCCGCGGTCACGGGTGTCGCGGCGTCGTTTCCTGCCACGCCGCTCGCGCCGTCCCCACCCGTGCCACCTGCGCCGCACGTGCCGGAGCCCGCGGCACCACCGGCCTTGCCTGCGATCGGCGGACCACCGGCGGTGGCAAGGCGGGCGGTCACCGGGTCGATCGGGATGCCGAAGCCGCGACCGGGGCTCGAGTGGACGCCGTTCATGCACGTGCACGCGGGCGGGAGGCCGGCGATTCCGAAGCTCCCCTGGCTTCCGCCGGGATTGCCGTTCGGCGCCTGCGGGGCCGCGTAGTTCGACCCCACGACGCTCGACGTGCCCGCGTAGCCGTCGCCGGCGAGCACGACCGCGCGCTTCATCGTGATGGCCGCGCTGCCATGCGCGAATGCCGCGACGCTCGATGGAAGCGCCGCCGTTCCGGAGACCGCCGCCACCGAGAGATCCTCGAGAATGACCCCGTCCGCGACGTCCGCGATCTCGACCGCGTAGCCCGCGTCCGTCGGTGCGATCGACACGACGCTCGCGGCGTCATACGAGAAGTCGCTGCACCTCCAGCCGCCGAAGACGCCCACGCCTGCGGTGATCTTCACGCGCTCCGCGTAGGTGCCGGCGCACACGTACACGCGCATCGAGCCCCTTGCGAGCGCGGCCTGGATGTGCGCGAGCGGATGTGCCCGCGTGCCGTCGTTCGAGTCGGCGCCGGACGTGCCATCGACGAAGACGCCGACGCTGTCCACGACGCACGGGGCGGAGTCCTTCGGATCCTTCGACAGATCGCAGCCCGGCGGAGCCGCCGCGTCCTTCGTGTGGCCGGCATCCCCACCGCCCGTCACCAGCGAGAGCCCCGAGTCGCC
>JANXLV010000210.1 GCA_025355005.1 Myxococcales bacterium
GGATCCGAGCTCGTGTCCATCAGATGTTCCCGCACGAGAAGCGGAAGAGCGGCGCGTCGCCCTCCTTCGCCACCACGAAGAGCGCGTAGTCGTTCGCCCAACGCTCGTAGACCAGGACCTCCCGCTTCTTGTCGCCGTCCATGTCCGCCGTCGCGATCGGAACATACTCGTGCGCGCCGGGTCCACCGCCCGCGGTGGCGGTTCTTTGCCAGATCGGTTGCTTCGCCGCGTCGAACGCGTCCGCGGTCTCGGGCGCGAGGTCGATCTCCGCGTCCTTCGGCCACACCGCGAGCATCGTGCGATGCGTGGTCAGCACCGTCATGCCGTCGTCGACGGGCGCGTACGGGATCGTCTTCCCGACACATGTATTATACATGCAACACGAAGGCGCATACGGCGCGGGGAGCGTGCGCTGTCCCGCGGTGTCCTTGAACGACGCGGTCCTCCGCAATACGTCCATGGTGCCGCCGCCGGTGATGCGCACGGTCGCCTTCGCGGGCATCACCTCCGCGCAGCGAAGCCCCGCGTGGAGCCTTCCGTCCAGCACGCACAGCACGGGCTCGAACGTGAGGCGGCGCACGGACTCCGGCACGGCCTCCGCAAGCGCCTCTTCACCAGACGCCTCACGATCACCCGGCGCGGCGAACAGCAGCACCGCGGTCTTCTTCCGCGCGTGCGGCTCGCTCGTGTCGTCGGCCGCAGGATAGAAGCGCTTGCGGTTCGGTACGCTCGACACGTCTCCCGCGACGGGAAGCGCGGGCGCGGAAGAAGGAGGCGCGACCACCACCGTGACAGCCGGGCCGGAGCTCGCCGCAGGCATCACCACCACGACGGGCAACGGAGCGCTCTTCTGCGTGGGCGGCATGTAAGTCACGACGCCATTCGTCTGAGGAGGAGCCCCGCAGGCAACCACGGCGAGCGCGACACCCGAGAGTAGAAGGCACGCGTCCATCGCAGTCATCATCCGAGGATACCAGAACGCAAGGCTCGCTCCCTCGCAACCCCTCGAAATCAGCCGTCTCTCCCTTTCTTGAAATTTACTGGCCCCTTCCCACGACATTCCCGAAGATGCTCGCCGCCTTCATGGAACGGATCACGCGCCAGCCTGATGCCGAGGCTCGCGAGCTCCGGCCCGCGGTGCTCCGTACGGTCGCGTGTATTCTGCATGTTTCTGTGGACGACGCCGACGCGCAGGACGCGGCGAACGAGACGCTCCGTCGCGCCTTCGAGAAGCGCGAGGCGGCGCAGGGTGAGCTCCGGCCGTACGTGATGGGCATCGCCCGTCACGTCGCGCTGGATGTCATCCGTAGGAAGAAGCGCGAGCGCGCGCGCACCGTGGCCGACTCGCCGCCGTCACCGGAGAGCGGCTCATCGCTCATGGATCGCATCGCGGACGACAAGGAGGCCGTCGACTCCGCGGCCGCGCGCACGGAGACGCTCCGCAACGTGCGTCGCGCGCTCCTCTCGCTGGACGAAGGACCGCGACGCGCGGTCGAGCTGTTTCATCTGGAAGGCAAGAGCTACCGAGAGATCTCGGCAACGCTCGACGTCCCCGTGGGGACCGTCGCTACATGGGTCATGCGGGGGCGCAAATCGCTGCTCGACGCGGTGGGAGAGGAAGTGAAGCCATGAACAAGGATCCGTTCGATCTCGAACAAGGGCACGCGACCGACGTCGCGCTCTCCGCCCTCGCAGACGCACAAGAGGAAGTCGTCCCGCAGCTCGTCGTCGCCCACGTCGACTCCTGCGAGCGCTGCTCGTCTCGCATGGGGGCGCTCGCGCATCAGAGCGTGCGCGCAGGTGAGTGGCTGCAAGACGCGCGTCCCGTGAAGGACATCGCACCGGACACGGCGGCGATGGACTCGGCCAAGGTCCCGTGGCGTCTCGTCGCGGCTGGCCTCTTCGTCGCGTTCGTCGGCAGCGCGTTCGACTTCAGCGCGACGGGCGGCGACAAGGTCCAGGCCGTCGTCTCGTTCTTCCACAACGCGCCGCTCTTCCTGCGATCGCTCATCAGCTCGTTCAATCACGTCGCGCACGAACGCGAGGGCTCCATTGCCGTCGTCGCCGTGACCGCGTCGCTCGCACTCTGCGCGGTCACCTTCGTGGTCGCTCGTCACCGTTTCATTCCGGAGAAGTCGTCGTCATGAAGAAGCTTTCCTCATTCCTCCTTGTCGCAGGCATGTCGCTCGTCGCCGCAACCGCGTTCGCCAACGTGAGGACCGCGGGTGATTGGCCCAAGGACGACAAGCACGTCACCGTGAAGATCGACGCGCAGCGCGCGGAGGCGGTGAAGCAGCTCGCAGAGGCCGCGGGCTGGAACATCGTCGTTCCGGACAAGCTCGGCGGCGGAACGGAGGCGCTGCACGTCGCGGTGAAGGACGAATCGCCGCTCGCCGTGCTCGAGGCGCTGCTGGAGTCGGGCGACTTCACCGCCACGCGCCACGGCAAGCTCGTCGTGGTGTCAGAGACGAAGAACGTCCACGCGTCTCCCATCACTGACGGCGCCACCACCGAACCCACGGAGGCGGCCGCGCCGATCGCGCCCGTTCCGCCGACGCCAGAGGCCCCTCCCACGCCTCCCACGGTCGCCATCGCGATCCCTCCGATCCCTGCAATTCCGGCGATGCCCTCCGGTCGTCACGAGACGGGCGAGGACAGGAGCGTGATGGGCGGCAACGCAGTCATCGCTCGTGACGAGCGCGTGCACGACGTCAGCGTGATGGGCGGCAACCTGGACATCTTCGGCACCGTCACTGGCGACGTCAGCGTCGTGGGCGGTCACGCGACCGTCAAGGATGGCGCGCACGTGATGGGTGATGCGGTCGCCGTCGGCGGCGCGCTGGATGTCGACAAGGGCGCAAGCGTGGATGGCGATGTCGGCGTCGTCGGTGGCGTGCTCCAGCGCCACGAGGGCGCGATCATCCGCGGCAAGACCGTGTCGAGCGGCGGAAACGTCGTGGCGGATGATGACGACAAGAACGACTCGCACGAAGGCCCCATCGGTGGCAAGGCGAAGATCCGCCACCAGATGTCCGGCGCGGGCTCGGCCGTGACGCGCGCCGCGATGCTCTTCGTCTTCGGCGTCGTCCTCCTCTCGTTCTTCAAGAAGCGTCACGACGTGATGAAGCTCGACATCGTGCACAACCCGGTGAAGGGCTTCGGCATCGGCATCATCGCGCTCTTCCTCTCCCTCGTCGCCAGCGTGGTCCTCTGCATCACCGTCATCGGCATCCCCCTCGTGGTGATCGGCTGGCTCTTCGCCGCGCTCTGCATCTACGGCGGCGTGGTGAGCGTGCTCACGCTGGTCGGTGAGCTGGTCCTGCGCCACAAGACGCAGAACTCCTACGCGCACCTCGTGATGGGTTGCCTCATCTATCTCGTCGTCGGCGCGATCCCCGTCGCCGGTGGCGTCGTGACCGCCATCCTCTTCTTCGTCGCCATCGGCGCCGTGTGGCGGACCCGCGCCGGCGGCCTCTTCGCGAAGGAGCCGAAGGGAGGAACCGTGTCCGCGACGGCCTAGGGTGAGCATTCACAGGCGGGTGTGAACGCATTCACAGGCGGGTGTGAACGGCGGGCTGGTGATAGGCTGGATGGACGATGCTCGTTCGCGCGCCAGAGGTCGTTCTACCCACGGAGAGCGCAGTGTCGCGCGCCAAGATCGAGCTCGAACGCGCGCTCGGTCCGTCGCAGGTGGACACGTCGGAGGCCACGCGTGAGTCGTTCGCGCGAGACGAGAGCGAGGCGATCGGAAGGCTTCCGGATGCAGTCGTCCACGCGAGGAGCGCGGGCGACGTCGCCAAGGTCCTTCGCATCGCGAACGAGTGCGGCGTTCCCGTCACGCCACGCTCGGGCGGCACGGGGCGCACCGGTGGCGCGGTGCCGGTCGCCGGAGGCATCGTGCTCTCCACGGCCACGCTCGCCGATGTGAAGGAAGTGAATGCCGACGAGCTCGTCGCGGTCGTGCAGCCCGGCGTGATCACGGGCGCGCTGCACGAGCTCCTGGAGCGTGAAGGACTCTTCTACCCGCCCGATCCGAACAGCCTCAAGAACTGCATGATCGGCGGCAACGTGGCGGAGAACGCCGGCGGGCCGCGCGCGTTCAAGTACGGCGTGACGCGCGAGTACGTGCTGGGCCTCGAGTCCGCGACGATGAGCGGCGACCTCATCCGGAGCGGCAAGCGCACCGTGAAGGGCGTGACGGGCTACGACGTGACAGCGCTCTTGTGCGGGAGCGAGGGCACGCTCGCCGTCTTCACGGAGGTCACGCTTCGTCTCGTGCGCAAGCCGCCCGAGGTCGCGACCGTGCTCGCGCTCTTCTCTTCCGCGGAGGCAGCGGCGCGGAGCGTGAGCGGCATCATCGCGGCGGGCCTCGTGCCGCGTTGCCTGGAGATGATGGACGCGCGTACGCTCACTGCGATCCGCGCGCAGAAGGTCCCGGTGGACGCGCGCGCGAGCGCGATGCTCCTCATCGAACTGGACGGCGCGGAGGGCGAGACGCACGCGATGCTCGAGCGCCTGGGCGAGAAGCTCACCGCGTGCGACGGCATCATCGACGTGGTGGTCGCGCAGGACGCAGCGCAGCGCGACCGCCTGTGGGAGGCGCGCCGCATGCTCTCGCCCGCCACGCGAAAGCTTGCAAAATTCAAGCTCTCGGAGGACGTGGTCGTGCCGCGCTCGCGCATCGCGGAGCTGCTCGTGCGCGTGGACGAGATCGGCGAACGTGAGAACGTGATGCACCTCACCTACGGCCACGCAGGCGACGGCAACCTCCACGTGAACTTCCTCTGGAACGACGACAGCGAGCGCGAGGCGATCGACCGCGCGCTCCTCTCACTCATGAAGACCACCATCGCGCTCGGCGGCACGCTCACGGGCGAGCACGGCATCGGCGTGCTGAAGGCGGATTACCTGCCACTCGAGCAATCGCCCGAGCTCATCGCGCTGCAGAAGGACATCAAGCGAGTGTTCGACCCGAAGAACCTGCTGAACCCCGGCAAGATCTTCCCCACGCACGGCCACAAGGCATGTTGAGGCAAGAATGAAGTACGAGCGCGCGCTCGAGCTGTTTCGTTCACTGGGCGCCACGGACCCCGAGGGCCGAGCAAAGGCAGAGACAAAGGACGGAGACCCGCAGCTCGCACGCTGGCTCTTCATGCAAGGCCTCTGGTCCAACGTCACGCCCGATGAATACGAATGGCCTGGAAAATGGGCCGATCTCGACGCGCCAGTCCCCGCGGCGACCAGGCGCATGCTCGCCAAGGGCATCGACCCGAGCGACCTCACCACCGTCGTCCGCGACGCACAGGTAAACCTGCTCTACAACGTGTGCCAGCTCCTCGATTCGTCGGGCCACGGCATCGAGGACCTGCAGGAGAAGATCGCCGAGAACGTCGAGTGGCGCCTCGTCGAGTTCCACGAACGGAAAATTGGGCGGCTCATACAAGGGCTGCACGAGGGCTTCCACGAGGCAGACCCAACGGGCCGAAGCGGAGAGCCGAAGTCGGTGTCGAAGTCGAAGTCGGTGTCGAAGTCGAAGTCGAAGTCGGTGTCGAAGTCGAAGTCGAAGTCGAAGTCGAAGCCGAAGTCGAAGTCGAAGCCGAGGCCGAAGTCGTAGCCGCTACATCGGCTCTTTGAGATGCTCTCTCAGCGTCGTTGGCGGTGGGATGTTCGCATCACGAAATGCTCTCGCCATCGCGTCCGTGCTTCCGTAGCCCACCATCTTCGCTACGTCCGCGATGGTCGCCTCTTCCGCGCTGAGGAGCAGCACCGCGAGCCGCAATCGGATGTGCTTCGTTGCTGGCCGCCACCCCGCTCCCACGAGCCCGAACGTCTCCACGAACGAGCGCACGTGGCGGTCGATCTGCCTCTCCGACATCCCGGTGTTCTGGCTCACCTCGCTCATGGAGGGCGCCAGATACAGACGCTCCGCCATGGGCCGCAGCGCGCGCCACAGCCTCGCGAACGTGGGCGAGCCCTGCTTCGTCGCGACCTCTACGAGTGACTCCGAGATCGTGCCGTCCGCGCCGAGGGCACGGAGGAGATCGCAGAGCGGCGCGAGCAGCTCCTCGTCCGACTTGTGCTTGGCGAGATCGACCGCGTCCTTCGCCGCCTGCCATGCAGCCTCTCCGAGCTTCACCTCGCCGAACGGCACCAGCATGTCCTTCTCCACGAAGTGCAGCTCCAGCGCGCGAAACGTGGGCGTTCCCTTCGCGCGGTACGGTGCGTCGCGCTTGCCGTGCGCGCCTTCGTACTCCTCCTCCGTGAGCAGGAACGCGGTCGGCGCGTTGAAGGTGCGCTTCTTCCCGCCGAGCTCCACCCAGATGCCCTCGAGCAGCACGTAGAGGATCGCGTTGCCCTTCGGAGGGCCATCGGGCGGCGGCACGAAGCGCGTGTCGAGCGTGAAGCCGTCGCGCACCACGAGCACCGACCAGAAACGGCTCGCGAACGTCAGCGCCCAGCGCATGCTGGCAGCACCGATCTTCGTGGAACCACGCGCGACGAGCATTTCCCCGGAACTGTACCCGACAACGCGCGCAGCGGGGATGGCTCATTTGCTCGAAGATGGCACGGCTGACGAGCGCCAGAAAGGGCGCTATGTTCCGCGCCGTGGAAGGCGAGACCCAGACGACGCGGAAGCGTAAGAGCTTGCTTGGCGACGGCGAGAAACATCTCACGCCGCTCGAGCGCTTCCAGATCGGCTTCGTGCAGCGCAGCTTCGAGCCCGGCTCCATGGACAGGACGATTCGCGTCCTCCAGCGGGTCATCGGGAGCACCTGGATCGACGTGTGCTCGCGTCGCGTTCGCCACATCATCGGCCGCGATCGACTGCCGGAGCTGTCGCCGCAGGACAGCGTCGTGCTGGTCTCGAACCATCGCAGCTTCTTCGATCTCTATGTGGTGGTTGGCTATTTGGTGAAGCACGGGCTCGCGCAGCGGATCATGTTCCCGGTGCGCTCGAAGTTCTTTTACGACCACCCCATGGGCATGATCGTGAACGGGGTGATGAGCTTCTTCGCGATGTACCCGCCGGTCTTCCGCGAACGCGAGCGCGCCGCGTTGAACATCGCCACGCTGGACGAGGTCGTGCGTCTGCTAGAGCGCGGCGGCACCGTGGTCGGCCTGCATCCGGAAGGGCAGCGCAACAAGAGCGGCGACCCCTATGCGCTGCTCCCCGCGCAGACCGGCGTCGGTCGCATCATTCACGGCGCGAAGGTCACCGTGGTCCCCATCTTCATCAACGGGCTCATCAATGACATGCCGAAGCAGATCTACGGCAACCTCACCGGCACCGCGGATCCGATCGTGATCGCTTTCGGCAAGCCCGTGGACTTCAACGGAATGCTCCAGGAGCCGCCCAGCCCGCGCGTGTTCAGGCGCATCGCGGACCGGTGCATGGAAGAAGTGAAGGCGCTGGGCGAGGAAGAAAAAGCGTACCGCGCGGCCTTGTAGATGTCACCGGACCACGAGCGGGACGAACGTCGCGCCCACGAACGCGGTGACCGTCCGCGTGGAGGGAAAGTAGGACGCGTCTCCGCCCACGTCGAAGATGAGCCACGGTTCGGGGCTGTGTGTGAAGGCAAACAGCAGCCCCGCGTCCCTCGGCGTGCGCGTGCCTGCGTCAGAGAAGCCGTAGCTCTCGAGCATGATCCCGAAGTGCTGCGTGAGCGCGGCGCTAGCAGCGAGCGCGATCATGCCCTGCATCGCCACGTCCGCGTCGAGCGCGAGCGCGTTGGCCCCGACGTTGAGATCCAGATGGATGGGACCCACGTCCTTCGTCACGTAGCCCGTGAAGAACGCGTCGTACGCGCGCGTGTACCCGAGCGCGCGAAACGTCGGAACGCCGAAGCCAGCGGACAGCGCGATCGCAGGCATCCTGGCGGATTGGTCCACGACGTGGAGCTTCAGTGCGCCGATCATGTTGTCCAGATACGTGGAGCGCACGTCGGTGCGAACAGCGCTCAACATGTTGCCACCGAGCTGCACCTGCAACGCATGCGACACGGAGTACTTCGCCAGCAGCGGCGTGGTCAGCGCAAACCCCGTCCGTGTCCTCTTGCTAGCCACACCCGATTCGATCTCGAGATCACCCGCAGGGACGAGATCGGCCGTGCACGCGATCGTGGGACGACACGGAAGAGCGCGCTCCTCGTTCGCGAGCGCGGACGAAGTGGAAAGGAGGAGGAGGAGGGAGAGGGGAAAGCCAAGCTTCAAGTCGCGCGTAGCTCCGTGCCCTGCGGGATCTCCTCCGGCTTCACGCCGAGGATCCGGTACATCGCGTACGTCCCGCCCTTTCCCTGGATGTGCGCGACATCCATCGACGCGGTGACGGTGCGCTCCGTCCCGTCGGGTAGACGCATTCTGAGCTGAAATTCACCGCGGATCGGCGTTACGACGGTGACGCGTGGCATGACGAGCACGCCCTTGCCGTTCGCGATGAACGCGTCCGTCACCACCACGAGCGGAGCGCCTGGGTCAGTCAAGGGCCACCCTCCTTCGTCGCGTCCGCGCGCGCACGTCAGACCTCGAAGTCGCCCTTTTCCAGGAGCTCGGTCACACGCCAGAGGAACGCGTTTGCTGCGACGCCGTCGACGATGCGGTGGTCGTAGCTGAGCGCCATGAACATGACCGGGTGGATCGCCATGTGATCCTCACCGTCGGGGCCTTCGACCACGACGACGCGCTTCTGGATCTCGCCCATGCGCAGGATGCCGACGTTGGGTTGGCTGATGATCGCGCCGCCGAAGAGGTTGCCCTTGAGGCCGGGGTTACTCACGCTGAACGTCGCGCCGGAGAGATCATCCGCCGTGATTTTCCCGGTCTTTGCGCGCTTCGCGAGCTCGTCGATGCTGCGGACGATACCGCGGAGCCCGAGCTCGTCCGCGCGGCGAACCACGGGGACAACGAGGC
Organism: Myxococcales bacterium; assembly: GCA_025355005.1. Classification (GTDB taxonomy): domain Bacteria; phylum Myxococcota_A; class Polyangia; order Polyangiales; family Polyangiaceae; genus JANXLV01. The sequence continues at coordinate 8,908 of JANXLV010000210.1, forward strand.
CGTCGGGCGAGTCCACAGCCACGCCGATGTTCACGTCCTTGAAGAGCACGTACGAGTCGTCGAGCACGCGCGCGTTGATCGACGGCGTCTCACGCAGGGCCTTCGCCGTGGCGACGACCGCGAAGGCGAGCATCGTGAGCGAGAGCCCTTCCTTCTTGTAGCGCTCCTTGTTGGCCTCACGCACGCGCGACGTCTTGTGGAGGTCCACCTCTGCCACCGTCACGACGTGCGGCGACGTGAACTTCGAGTACGTCATGTGGTCCGCCGTGATGCGGCGGCGACGCGTGAACGGGATGACCTGGTCGCCGTTGACGGGGCGATACGGCGGCACCTTGAACGAGCCGTAGCCCACGCCGGGGATCGGCGGGACGAAGCCGCCGCCCTGGTTCACCATCTGCGCGACGTTCTGCGCGCGGGGGGTCTGCGCGGCGGGCGCTGCAAGGACCGGAGAGCTGGCCGCGGCCTTGGCGTTCGAGGCCTCCACAGCAGCGCGCTGCGCAAGTGCGATCGGCGGCTCCGTGTGCGGGCCGGCCGCGCTGCGGAGCACGTCGTCCTTGGTGATGCGCCCATGATCGCCAGAGCCACGAACACCGCTGATGTCGACGGCGTTCTCGAGAGCAGCCTTGCGCGCGGACGGAGTTGCCATCGCGATCGGAGAAGCTGATGCGGCCGGTGCGGCTTGCGCGGACGGTGCTGGCGGCGGCGTGGCTGCCT
>JANXLV010000226.1 GCA_025355005.1 Myxococcales bacterium
CTGCGGGCGCGGCGCTGGTGTCCGTCGTCGTCGCCGCGGGCGCGGGTTTGTCGGCCGGTGTGGTCGCGGGCTTCTCGCTCGTGGCGGCGGTGGGGGTGGTCTGGGCGGCGGGCGGCGGCGCCTCGGCGCACGCGGAGAGAATGACGCCGAGCAGAGCGGGGACGATCGAACGGTTCATGAGGGCACCTCGAGGTGAGTGGTTGTTGTTCATCCCGTCGGCGATCGCCGCGGGGGAGCACTCGTTCTACGTGGCGCAGAAACCCCGCGAAATCGGAGTTTCCGCAAGGCCCGGTTGCGCAAATGCGGGTGGGGCTCGGGACATGCAAATCTGCAAGCGAGCCTTGCGTGCCTGGGCATCGACCCGACGGCCGCGGCGCGGCACTCTCTCCTCCATGACAAACGTCACCCCCGAAAAGATCCTCCAGACCGGTCTGGCCTTCTGGGCCTCCAAGATCCTTCTCTCTGCCGTCGAGATGGAGCTCTTCACCGAGCTCGCCCGCGGGCCGCAGCGCTTCGAGGCGCTTCGAGGCCGCCTCGGCCTGCATCCACGCGCCGCGCGCGATTTCTTCGACGCGCTCGTGGCGCTCGGCTTCCTGAAGAGGGAGAGCGACGCCTACGAGAACATGCCCGAGACGGAGCTCTTCCTGGACAAGGGCAAGCCCTCTTACGTCGGCGGAATCCTGGAGATGGCGAACCACCGTCTCTACCCGTTCTGGGGCCACCTCACGGAGGCGCTCCGAACTGGCGCTCCGCAGAGCGAGATCAAGGGCGGCGGCCCCGGCTTCTTCGAGGCGCTCTACGCCGACCCCGCGCGTCTGCGCGGATTCCTCTCGTCGATGACCGGCCTCTCGCACGGCGCGAACCTCACGATCGCGAGCAAGTTCCCCTGGCGTGACTACAAGACGTTCGTGGACGTCGGCACCGCGCAGGGCGATCTGGCCGTGCAGATCGCGAAGCAGAATCCGCACCTCCGCGGCGTTGGATACGATCTCCCCGAGGTCGCGCCCGCGTTCGAGGAGTACGCGAGGGCGACCGGTACGAACACGCAGCTCACGTTCGCGCCCGGCAACTTCCTGCAGGAGGACTTGCCGAAGGCAGACGTCATCCTCATGGGCCACATCCTGCACGATTGGGATCTGCCGACGAAGCGCGCGCTGATCGAGAAGGCGTACAAGGCGCTGCCTCCTGGCGGTGCGCTGGTCGTGTACGAGGCCATCATCGACGACGCGCGCTGCAAGAACGCGTTCGGTCTCATGATGAGCCTCAACATGCTCATCGAGACCACGGGCGGCTTCGACTACACGGGCGCGGACTGCAGCGCGTGGATGCGCGACGCAGGCTTCAAGACCACGCGCGTCGAGGCGCTCGTGGGCCCTGACTCCATGGTGGTCGGTCTCAAGTAGTGAGCTTGCCGCTCGCGAACGTCTGCGCGTTCGCCTCGAAGTACGAGGTGAGCGCGTCGACGGCGGCGCGGACCCGGGCCGTGTTGCGCGCGCTCTCGTGGTACACGCAGTACACGGAGTTGACGAAGACGTCTTCCTCGAAGACCCGGACCAGACCGTGCGCCCCCGTGATGAACGCGGGAAGTACGCCGAGGCCTCCGCCCGACGAGATGACCTGCGTGGCGGCCTCGATGTTGTCGACGCGTACGACGGCCGTCGCGTCGCCCTTGTGATCATCCATCCACTTGAAGCCACCGACGGTGTGCATGGTCGCGGGGTAGAGAACGAGCGAGTGCGACGGTAGCGCATCGATCGTCTCGGGAAGCCCACGCGCCTTCCGATACGTGGCCGCAGCGTAGACACCCCACCCGCACTCGGCGAGCTTGCGCGCAACGAGGTCGGGCTCCGAGGGACGGAACGCGCGCACCGCGATGTCGGATTCTCCTCTGGACAGATCGACGGTCCGATAGTCGCCGTGCACTTCGTTCTGGAGTCCCGGGTATTGTTCCTGCGCCGACCTGAGCGCCTGCATCACGTGCAGGAGAAATGCGGGAGGGCACGTCAGTCTCACCGTGCCGGACACGTCGTCCTTCGCCGTTCGAAGGGCGGTGGACGCCTCTCCCACGATCGCCTCGACGCGCTCCGCCGCCGATTGCATCAGTCGGCCTTCGGCGGTGAGCACGAGCTCGCGGCCGCCCCTCACCACCAGGCTAGCGCCCACCGCGTCCTCCAGCGCCGCGAGGCGCCGGCTCACGGTCGACTGATCGACGCCCATCGATCGAGCGGCACCCACGACGGAGCGGGCTCGCGCAATCGCGAGGATGACCTTCAGGTCGCTCCAGTCCGGTTCCATGACACTCCACGATAACCGAGAACGCGTGTGACGACGGGCGGAACCGTGACCGTGCCGAACTGGGATCGGGAACTTCCGCACGCGCGCGCTGCACGTAGGTAAATCATTCGCGAAGAGGCCTCTCGCCGAGCTCGAATGTGGCCAAGGCGCAGCCGACTCGCGCTGCCGAGCACGCCCGAGTACCGGACCGTGTGCAGCTTCGGCGGAGGCACGCTTCCATGCTGGCTCGCGTCTCCTCCCGCTCGGCTCTCGGCGTTCCCCTCGTGTTGTACTTGTCCTGCGTTAGCTCCGTGTCGCTCTCGTGTGCGACATCGCTGGCCTGACGCGCGTATAGACCTCGGTCTCTCCTACACTGACTCGAATCCAGCCTCGTTCTGCGCACGCGCGAGCTCGGCGGATAGTCCCAGCCGCCGCGCCCACGTCGTCATGTATGACGTGTCGAGCTGTGTTCGGCGCACGCGCAGGATCGCGACGATGTCACGCCACTGCTTCTCCGAAACGCCACCGCCATCTCGGTACCAGAGAAGCTTGCGAACGACGCTGTCCTCGGGGGTCTTGACGACGAGGGTCTCGCCGGCATCGCCGACGACAACGGCGCGCCGCCTTGTGAACTCCGATTCGTCGAACTCCGACCGCCCGACGCCGAAGAAGTCAATCTTGGTGAGTAACGGCAGGAAGAACGCATTGGCCGATGCGCTCTCCATCAGCGCTCGTCGAAGCATGTCGCGATCGACCTCGAACTCCGGCCCAAGCGCAGTCACCATCATGTCTACTTGGTTTGCGGGCAGGCTCAAGACTATGTCGATGTCGTTCGTGGATCGCGGATCGCCCTGGAGCGAAGAAGCAACACTGCCGCCTACGAAATAGGCACCACCGACGCTCTCTACCGCTGCGGCAACTCGGAGGGCGATCGAGATGGGGTCGTACGCTGCGGTCATTCGAACCGCACGTCGGGAAAGAATCGACGTGCCACGTTCTCGCCGTAGAGCCGCGCGGCGACGCGGGCTTCGAGCGCGCGTTCGGAGAGCTCGGGGTGAGCGTCTCTCTCGCCTGCGAGCGCGAGCTTTCTGACTGACGACACGAGGCCTGCGAGGATGATTGCCTTCTCCCTCGGCGTACGCTCTCGCAGCAGCTCGAAGTACCGTTCATCGGCCTCCGGAGACGTGTCGCGCGGCGCGCTCATGCGTGGATTGTACCACGGGGTCACGTCTTGAGGCTCTTGCGGATCCATCCCTTGTAGCATCACCGTCGACATGAGCGTGAGCGTCTTCATGCTCTCGGTCGTCGCCGCGTTCAGCGAGCGCGCCATTCACATGCGCGTGTGAACGCGTTCATAGGCGCCCGTGAACGGTTACTCGGCGGGCTTCGCGGCGGGCTTCGTGGCGACCTTCGTTCGAAGTAGCTCGAGGGGGCGGTCGACGCCCTTCACGGAGGTGGTGAGCGCTTCGACCACGGTGAGCGCGGCCTTGTTCTTCTCGCTCAGGCTCTCGTAGAGCGCCTTCTCCAGGATCAGCTCGCCCGATGCCGCCAGGTGCTGCACGCGGGCGGCGCAGTTCACGGTCTGACCAAAGTAGTCGATGGCGCCGTTCGCCGTCACGACGTAGCAGGGGCCGGAGAAGATGCCGAGCTTGAGGCCGATGAGCTCTCCGTGCGTCGTCTTCGCTTTCCATTCGTCGAAGCGCTCGAGGCAGTCACGCGCTGCCTCTACCGCGCTGACGGGGTCCACGAACGCGGCCATCACGGCGTCGCCCATGGTCTTCACCACGGTGCCTCCGTGCGGGTCGAGCGCGGCGCGCAGCACGTCGAAGTGATCGTCGACGATGCGGAAGGCCGTGGCATCACCGACGCTGGAGTAGAGCGCGGTGGAGCCCGTGAGATCCGAGAACAGGATCGCCGAGCTCGCGACCTTCAGCGGGGTGCCCGGCTTCAACAGGTCTCGCGAGAAGAGGCGGCGGAACTCGCTCATGAGCGTGACCTTGTGCGCGGTCGCGGCGAGGTTAGCGTAGAGGAGGCGCTCGAGCTTCACGTGGCGTGCGTCGTCGGTCTCGTTGGTGACGACGAGCGTGCCGCCGGGCTTGATGCGAATGGCGTCGCGGCTCATGCGCTCTTCGCCCGTGATCACGACGTCGACCTCGGCGGGCGCGTCGTCGCCCAGCTCGATGGTGCACATCGCGCCGCCCCGAGAAAATAGCCTGTATCGGCCCTCGTCTTCCGGAGCAGGCAGCTTGGCGGACGCGCCGATCTCGATGTTCTTCTGTACGAGCACGTGCGGCGTGCGCGCGGGACCGCCCATGCAGAACATCTGGCTCGTCACCTCGCGGATGCCGGGGTGCGCGATGAACGTGGCCTCCACGGCGCGATCGAGATCGACGCCATACGAGATGTCGCACATCTGGCAGTGACCACCGTCGCCGATCTCCGCGAGCGACTCGACCTCCACGTTGGCGGTGCGGCAGCTCGGACAGACCAGCGCCCACCGCAGCTCGAAGAGGCCCGTGGTCACGCCGTAGAGGAAGCCGCGCAGGACCTCGTTCTGGGGGAGCTTCCACATGTCGGCGACCTCGAACGGGCGAATGCGGATGAGATCCGCGTCCGGCCCGTTGCGCAGCATGTCGACCAGCTTCTCCACGACGGCGGCCTGGATGTCGTGCTTGGCGAGGCCCTTCGCGCCGCGCTCCAGCCCGTCCTCGTTCGCGGGGGCGCGCGGGTTCTCGAACGGGCTTGGCGCGTTCTTCTGCACGTGGAGGTCGATCGCCTGGCACAGCTGCGCGAAGCCCTGCACGAACCCCCGTGCCTGGAAGCGCACGATCGGCGCGAGCACCCAGTGGCGCGGAACGAGCGAGATACCAACGGTGACGCGCGTGCCCCCGTCAGGCAGGTTCTCGAGCGTGAGGCTGTACGTGTATGACTTGAGCGGCCCGTTGCGCATGCGGCGGAACACGCTGAAGGACTTGTTCAGCGTCCACTCGAACGGCGACTCCTCGTACGTGACGTTGAAGCCGCCGACGGTCGTGGAGGCGACGAAGCGCGCGCTGGACTTCTCGTCCGCCTCGATGGACTCGTAGGTGACTGGCTTGCCTCCCACGAGACGGTTCGCACGGTCCGTGTCCGTGATGTAGGGCCAGACGTCCTTCGCCGCCGAGACGAGGTCAACGCTGGTGGACAGCTCCACGGGTCGCATCGGGCCCGAAAATAGCACGAGGCACGGTCTCGCCGTCTCGCAACGTGGTGGCACAGGTCAGAACCAGCAGGATGAACGTGATATCCGCGCACAACAGGTGGACGATCTGGGTCCACATGGGCACGAGCAGCTGCAGATTCAGGAGCCCCACGCAGACCTGGACCATGAACATGGCGACCAACGCGCGGGAGTAGAAGCGGACCTTTGGTTCGTCGGGTCGCATCATGCGCGTGATCATGCCGGCTACCGAGACGATGATGCCGACGAGCACCGCGAGCACCGGATGGAAGACGCGGAGCTTGAGCAGCATGTGCGCGCCGGGCGTGAGCTCTTGCTGGATACCCTCGGCGAGGCTGCGCGCAGGGAAGAGCGTGTCACCGAGCGCGGCGATCGCGCCGCTCGCCCCGAGCACGAAGAAGCCGACGGTGGCGACCCATAGCGGGATCGCGACGAGCCCCTGCCCTCGAACGCGCATGCGCGCGCCGCCCATGGCGTAGTGCGCGGTCAGCGTGAGCGCGCCCAGCAGGAAGAACGTGTTGCCCAGATGCAACATCATCGACAGCGCGCGTTTCATGGAGGCGTCGTGGGCGACGAGCTCGAACAGGACCAGGCCCGCGCCAAGAAGGGCCTCACCCGCCGTGAATCCAGCGGCCCACGCGGCGGACTTGCGCGCGGGATGGCCCTTCGGAAACGCGAAGCGCGATGCGACGACGAGGCCGACGACCAGCACGAGGCAGATGCCGCTAGTGACGCGATGGGTGAGCTCGATGACGGTCTCGATCTTCGGTGCGCGCTGGACCACGGTGCCGTTGCACATGGGCCAGTGACGCCCGCAACCCGCGCCCGAGCCGCTCGCGCGGACGAAAGCGCCCCAGAGAATGACGAGCACGTTGTACGCGAGCACTCCCCAGGAAAAGCGGGCGAAGCGAGTCATGCCGCTCGACATGTGACTGGCAGTAGGCGCGTTTTCCCCGGGACGCAAGCTCTGGATGGTCGAAAATTCCAGTAAGTTTTGCTAGGGTCCGTGCCGGGATGTCGGGCACCGATGATAGTCAGGTCTACGGGCGATACGCTCTCTACGGAGAGATCGCCGCCGGAGGCATGGCGACGGTGCACTACGGGCGCCTGCTCGGGCAGGTCGGCTTTTCGCGCCCGGTCGCGATCAAGCGGCTCTTGCCGGAGCTCGCTGGCGATCCGGACTTCGTGAAGATGTTCCTCGAGGAAGCACGCCTTGCCGCGCGCGTGCGCCACCCGAACGTGGTGCCGGCGCTGGATGTCGTGTCCTTGAACGAGGAGATCCTCCTCGTGATGGACTACGTGCACGGCGAGACGCTCTCGCGTCTGGTGCGCGTGGCCAAGCGCATGGGCGAACAGATGCCGCCGCGGATCGCCGTGGGCATCATGTGCGGCGCACTCGAAGGTCTGCATGCAGCGCACGAGGCAAAGAGCGAAAAGGGCAAGCCGCTTGGCCTCGTTCACCGCGACGTGTCACCGCAGAACATCATGGTCGGTGTCGACGGCGTCACGCGCGTGCTTGATTTCGGCGTCGCGAAGGCCACCGCGAAGCGCACCGAGACCAAGGGTGATCTGATCAAGGGCAAGGCGGCGTACATGGCGCCGGAGCAGCTCGTCGGCGGTCATGTGGATCTGCGCGCGGACATCTTCGGCGCGTCCGTCTGCTTGTGGCAGGCGCTCACGGGCGAGCGGCTGTTCCAGGGCGACTCGTTCGAGGCGATCGCGCAAGCCGTCGTCAGCGATCCGATCCGTCCGCCCAGCCAGGTGGTGCCCAACATCCCGCGCTCCGTGGACGAGGTGCTCATGAAGGGCCTCGACCGCGAGGCTGAGCATCGCTGGTCGAACGCGCGTGAGATGGCCATCCAGCTCGAGCGCGCGATGCAGCCTGCGACCGTGCGCGAGATCGGCGCGTGGGTCGACCGGATCGCTGGCGACAAGATCCATGCGCGCGCGCGCGTCATGCAGCAGATCGAGCGCGTGTCGATCGCTTCGATCAGCGTCGACGGCGGCGACGACAGCCCCGAGAGCAAACGCGAAGCACAGAAGATCCCGGAGCTGGTGCAGAGCGCATCGAACATCGCGGTGGTCACGCCGCCGCTGCCGATCAGCCCTTCGCAGCTGCCGCCGCCGCCGGCGCTCTACAGCCGCGGACCCGCGCCGTCGCCAGGTGGTCCGCCGGCTCCGCCGCCCGTGCCCATGCACGCGCAAGTCGCGGCGCATGGTCAGCTCGCGATCGCACCGCCCAGCACGCAGATGGGCCTCGCGCCCGCGCCGAACCGCAACAACCTGAAGCTCGGCCTGTCCGTGCTGGGCCTCACGGTGGGTGTTGGCGTCGGTCTCCTGGTCGGCATGCGCGCGCTCCAGGAAAAAGGCGCACAGCGAACGGCGGGCTCGAGCACCGTGCAGACGGCAGGCCCGCAGCCGACCACGCCACTCACGGGTGCAACGACACTCACGAGCGCGCCCACCGTCGTCCCTACCGCTCCGCCGAGCGCGGCTCCGACTGCCGTCATCCCCAGCGCAGCTCCAAGCACCGTGCCCAGCGCAGCTGGCACGGGCCGACGGCGCTGAAGAACGGGCCCCTGAACGGGCAGGCGCTGATACGTGTAAACTACAGCAGCTTGCGCGACGGCAAGATCAGGTTGGAGAGCAGCACGCCCATCACGAGTGCGCCGCCGATGAGCACCATGTGGAAGCCCTTCGCCGCTCCGCTCTGGATGTCTCCCGAAAGGAAGTCGCCGAGCGAGAGGAAGCCGAAGCTGCCCGGCACGAGCAACATCATTCCTGGCACCTGAAAGAGCTGCGCGGGGCGACCTGTGCGGCGCGCCAGGCCGTTCGCGAGGAGACATACCGCGAGCGCCGCGATGAACGCCGCGATGTGGGCGGAGAGCGTGCGCGTGGCGAGCGCGGTCGCGGTGTAGCCCACGGCGCCGCTGACGAGCGCGCCCCAGATGTACGTGCGAGGCACGGCGAACAGCACACCGAACGCGACGGAAGAGACGACCAGCGCGATCGCGTGGGCGAAGAGCCCGAGGCCCTCGCGCGTCGTGGCCGTGGGCGGCGAGAGGTGGAGAACCTGCTGCGCGCCGATCGCGAGCGCGATGCCGAACGAGATGGAGAGGAACGTGACCATCGCGTCTGCGAGGCGCGCGCCGCCGGCGACCAGGTTCTTCTTCGTGAGCTCCGCGAGGCCCGTCGTGAACTTCATGCCGGGGATGAGCGTGATGACGCCAGAGAGGACGACGACCTCGTACGCGATGGTGGGCCGCACCTTCGTGGCAAGCGCAGCGGCGCACGCAGCGACGAATCCGCCGAAAAAATCCACGACGAACCTGCCCGACGGGAGCCTGCTCACGACGCTGCCGAACGCGTAGATCGCGATGCCAGTGAGCATCGCGGCGACGACCTCCACGAGCCCGCCGCCGAAGAAGACGGCTGCGGCGCCGGAGCACGACGTGATCGCCGCCCAGCGAACGACGCGATGGTAAGGCTTCTCGGACTTCGCGAGCGACCGGAGGCGAACGCGGGCCTCTTCGATGCTGGTCTTGCGATCGGCCACGTCGTTGAAGATGCGATCGACCGCAACGAGACGGCCGAGGTCCATGGAGCCTTCCTCGACGCGCGTCATGCGGATCACCGGAGGCTCCTCCGAGCCGTGCGCCGTGATGGAGAGGAAGAAGCCAGTGGGGAGCGCGAAGGGCTCGGCGTGGACGCCCTCGATCTCGGCGATCGCGCGCACCGTGTCCTCCAGCCGGTACGAAGGGCAGCCGCAAGAGGCGAGCGTGGACCCCACCTCGAGAAGGTAGTCCGCGACATCTTGCAAACTGAGGCTTCTTTTTACGGGGTCGCCGCGATCGTGACCAGCAGGCATCGACGGCGAGCCTACCATGCAGTATGTTTCCTCGCGTTGCGCCACTAGCTCAGCTGGATAGAGCGTTGGTCTCCGAAGCCGAAGGTCAGAGGTTCGAATCCTCTGTGGCGCGCCGCAGAAAAACCAGGGGATTTCTGATCGGCCTCATGAGGTCGTGACAAGTCGCGTGACAACTCTGGATGCCGTCCGCGGCGCACTGGAGGCATTCGCGGAGCGCAACCCGCACCGTGAGCGCATTGCCGTCGAGGTGCTCGGCCGTGTGCTCGAGGAGCTCTCAGTCGCTGCAAAGGCGAACGTTGGGTGCGGCCCCAGGCGCTGACGGGCTCGGAGTCGGGGCCGCCCACCCGCTTCGCTCCCGCCCCGTCGTTCCCACAAGTG
>JANXLV010000270.1 GCA_025355005.1 Myxococcales bacterium
TAGCAACGTTTGCCGCGTATCGCATCACGCCGGCCCCGAGCACCTCGCATGCCACTCCGCGCGTTGGGCGATCTCGCGACGTTGCGAAGCTTGCTGGCGACCGCGGCCAGCGCCGGGCGCCGGAGGTGTCCGCGGTCAGCCGCCGCGTACGTGGAGGGCGGTGTTGCCGCGGCGTGAATCCACCGGTGGTCACTCATTCTTGCCGGAAGGGCCGAGCTCACGAGCTTTCCTGGCGATGAGCTGCACGTTCGCCGTTGTACCGGCGCATCGTTCCTGCCCACGCCAATTGCATCGAAAACCTGCCGGTGTTTGCGGTCATCGTGTTTGCCGCGCAGCGGCGGGCGTGCACTCGGGTACGTCTCTCCGGGCGCTCCAACGCAGTGATCGGCGTGCGCTTTGGCTTCTTCTCGGTCCAGCTCGTCGCGTTCATCTGGATGATCGTGTTGCTCATGCTCCACGTCGTGGCGAGCTAGTGTCCTGGCAAATTTCCAGCATCTCGTGTCGGCCTGATATCGCGTTCCCTTCGGCCCTGATATTGATTGTCGATGGGGGAACACATCGCAGGCGAGGTGATCAACGGCTACCGCATCGTCGGGGCGCTGGGTCGCGGCGGTATCGGTACGACCTTCGAGGCAGTGAAGGAAGCAACTGGGGAACAAGTCGCGCTCAAGCGGCTCGCGGTCGCGGACGTCGCGGACTGGAAGCGCTTCGAGCTCTTCGAACGCGAAGCGCGCGTGCTGGCATCGCTCCAGCATCCGGCGATACCGCAGTACCTGGATCACTTCATGGTGGAGGGACCGCGCGGACCCACGCTCTACCTGGTGCAGGCGATCGTGCGCGGCCAGACGCTCGCGGAGATCGTGACGGGCGGCGGCCCCCTGGATGAGGGCGCGGTCCGGCAGATCACTGGCGAGCTATTGATGGTGCTCGCCTACCTCGGCCAGCGAAGCCCGCCCGTCGTGCACCGCGACATCAAGCCAGAGAACGTGATGCGTCGTGTTGAAGGCCCTATCGCGCTCGTCGACTTCGGAGCTGCCCGCGCCGACCACGCCAAGCCCGCCGGTGGAAGCACCACCGTTGGCACGTATGGGTACATGGCGCCCGAGCAACTCCACGGCGTGGCAGTGCCGGCAACCGACATCTACGGGCTTGCGTGCACGATGTTGTTCCTGCTCTCGGGGCGCTCACCCGCGGAGTTGCCGCGCCAGAAGCTAGCCATCGACTTCAAGCCAACCATTCGCACGAGTCCACAGCTTGCCGCGTGGCTGGACAAGGCGCTCGCGCCCGCGCCAGAAGACCGCTTCGCGTCTGCGGATGCCGCGCTGGCGGCGTTGCGCAGCGGTGAGATCGGTGGTGCAGCGGGCCCAGTCCAGAAGAAGAAGCGGACGCTCACGTGGATACTGGCCGGCGTGCTGGGCACAACGGTGCTGGCGGCAACGGCGATCGCGGGTGTCACGTACGTCCGTGACAAGCGTGCGGCGCGGGCCTCCACTGCCCGAGCGCAGCAGCCGGTGCCGGCGCTCCCAGCGCGATGGCCTTCCCTTCGCCATCCAGGGCTAATCGCCATGACCAACCGCGTCTACTCTCACGTGAGCGCCATCTTCTCGGTGGCCGTGTCACCAGACGGGAAGCTCGTGGCCAGTGGCGCCAACGATGGGGCTGTGAAGATCTGGGACATGGCAACGAAGGAGCCGGTGCGTGCGCTCGCCGGCCAGAGTGGCGAGGTCCGAAAGGTCGCTTGGGCGGCTGACGGTTCGGCGGTGCTCAGCGCTGGCGGCAAGGGCATCCTCATCCAGGATCTCAAGACGGGTGCGACGCTCCGGACCCTCGCTCTGCCCGACGGAGCCCGCCCAGACGGCATCGCCGTTTCTCCGGACGGCAAGAGCGTCGTTGTCACGTCGCTCGACGGTGTCGTCCGCGGATTCAACCTGGAGACCGGTGCACTCCTGTTCGATGCGAAGCAGCCACTCCGCGTGTTCAGCGTCGCGATGTCACCGGACGGCTCACAGTTCGCGACGGCGCAAGGGGATGGCATAGGCCTCTGGAATCTGGGCACCGGCAAGCTCACGAACACGCGGAAAGGCCATGCTGCGAACGTGGACTATGTTGCCTGGGCGCCCGATGGTCACATGTTCTTCAGCGTCTCTGACGACCAGACGCTGAAGATGTGGCACACAGATAGGACCGACCCTTTGGTCACCGCCTGGGAGGCGACGGACGAAGTCTGGGGGGTCGCCACCGAGCCTCGCGGCAAGCTCGTCGCCACGGTGAGCAAGGACGGATTCTTACGCGTGTATAATGCACTGACGCTCAAGAACACGCACAGCCGCGATGCGGAGTATGCAATGGACGGCTCGCGAGCAGGCCTTCTCAGTGTTGCGTTCGCGCCCGATGGAAGCCATATCGTCACCGGAGATGGGCGTGGCAACCTCGGCTATTTCTCGCTGGATGTGACGAGCCGGCCGGAGCGCGTTCCGTCGCTCCCCCCCGATGCGCCAGAGGATCGCGTCGCAAAGACACCAGCACATACCGTCTACGCGCAGACGCTATCCCTGATGGACAAGACAGAAGGCGATCAAAAAGCCTACGATCGGATCACGGCGACCCTCGCCAAGGCGGTGGCCGACGACCCGAAGAACGCGCTCAATCACGTCGCGCTTGCAAAGGTCTTACGGAAACGAAGTCGCTCAGTCGAGGGCGGAACGGATGACAGCAAGCATCCTCTTGGCGCGGGCGGGGCGGAGCTGGACAAGGCGTTCGCGCTTTCGCCGCATCTGCCAGAAGCAATCCTGGAGCGTGGATGGGCCGCACACGTGCACGATGACGACGCACGGGCAAAGGTGGATGCGGCCGAGGCCCAGCGGCTCGGTGGTCCGTCCGCAGGCGGCGAGCACCTCCTCGCTGAGCTCGCCCTTGCTGAAGGAAAGTTCGACGATGTCGATGTGCATGCGGCGAAGGCAATATCGCTGTCGTCGCACTCCCAGTCGTCGTCCATCTACTATTCCTTGCGTGACGCCTACTGGCGCCAAGGCGACGACGCGGCTTACCTGCGCATGGGTGAGCTGCAGACCGCGGCTGCGCCCTGGTCGGCATGGGCGAAGGGCAATTTCGCGGCCGCTTTGCTCGACCTCGGCGAGGTGGATCGTGCGATCGAGATCGGGAAGCAAGCCGTGGCGCAGCGAAATTACGGCATGGCGCGGCAAGTACTCGCGAATGCCTACGCAGAGAAGGGGGCCGACGCCCTCTGGAACCAGGGCCTCTTGCCGGAAGCAAAAGCCAACTTCGACAGCGCCGTTGCCACGGTACCGACACACGCGCTTGGGCACTACGGTCTAGGCGCGTACTACCGGAAAACCGCGGTCGACAATCACGACAAGAAGGCGCTCGCTCAGTCGACGAAGGAGTTCGAACTAGCGCTCCGCTCTGATCCGAAGTTGACTATCGCGAAGAAAGCACGAGAGGACAACGTGGCCCTGGCAAGCGCCCCGCAGGAACCGCCGCGAGGGCGGTAGCGGTCTTGTTCCTCCGCGTGTGAAGCACCTCCGACATCGCGCTGGGCCCGGCGCGCGGCGTTCGACCCCGCCCGGCTCCTCCAGTTCGTCCACCGTGTCCCTGCACGATGCACTTCGAACGCGCCGATCACGTTCTCGAGCGACGCGATCGCCGGGACGGAAAAGACGACCTCGAGGTCGTCTGCGGCGATCGACAGGCCCCCCGAACGCGGGCGGCACGTTCTGGTTCACGCGCTCGGGCTTTCCGTGCGTTCACGCCGCCAACCGGCGGAGGCGCCAGCTTCCCTGACACGGGGGGCATTCCTCCGAGGGGACACGACCAACGCGAGTGAAGACGAGCCTCCGCGGATGGCATCGGAGGCCTGACACATGATGGCAGCGCTTCTCGCGACCATGGCGCGCTATAAGGGGACATGAACGTCACTCGCCTTCCCCTGCGGCTCACTGCAGATCCGCACCGCGTCATCGTTAGGCCGTTCATTCCAGGCGGACCATCGCGGATTCGGGCCGTCATCGAGCGGGTGCGAGCGCTGCCGGACAACGAGGTCTCGGCGATGGTCACGGCGCTCGTGAACGACTACCGGCAGAGGCACAAGGACATCCGCGGGATCTTTCGGCAGAACTACGCAACCGCGCTCGCGCACCTCGGTGAGAATCGCGAACCGGGCGAGGAGCGGCGCCTGCTCCTCGGTGCGTACTTCACCCTCGAGTATTCGCTCGAGGCCGTCGCGCTCTTCAACCCCTCGATGGTCGCCCACCCGGATCAGAGCGGCACGGCGCACGGGGCCCTCCGGTTCGTCATGAGCCTGCGCGCGTGCGGCGAAGGGCACATATCGTCGATCGAGTTCCGCACGGGGACCATCGATGTCGAGCACCACGTCACGGTTGATCCACCGACGCGCTTCGCGCTCACGGCGAGGCCCGAGGACGACGCGCTCTACGACAAAGAGAGCTACGTGCTCAAGCTCCGCGAGATGAAGGCGCACACGCCACTTGCCGATCCGATCCTGAATGTTCTCGACACGCGCTTCACGCTCAGCGACCTGAAGTACGCGATCGACCGGTGCCGGCCGGAGGTAGGGAAGACGCAGTACAAAGAGCTCGCCGACAACATGCTCTGGCTCGCGCATTCGAACTACGAGCTCGACTTCTCGCCCGACTCGGCAATCTCCGAGCGGGTGATCTTTCCGGTGAGCGAGAACGAGAGTCGCGGCATCGAAGACGCGCGCTTCGTGCGCTTCACTCATGCCGATGGTCGCGCGACGTACTACGCCACGTACACCGCGTACAACGGGCTGCGTGTGCTGCCACAGCTCATCGAGACCATCGATTTTCGTTATTTCAAGGTGAACACGCTCAACGGCACCTGCGTGCAGAACAAGGGCATGGCGCTCTTCCCGCGCAAGGTCGGCGGCAAGTTCATGATGGCGGCGCGCCTCGACGGCGAGAACATCTACTTGCTCGCGTCCGACAACATCCACTTCTGGAACGAATCGAAGCTCATCTACGGACCCAAGTACCCATGGGAGTTCGTCCAGGTGGGCAACTGCGGCTCTCCGATCGAGACGGAGGCCGGGTGGCTCCTCCTCACCCACGGCGTAGGCCCCATGCGCCAGTATTGGCTAGGCGCAATCTTGCTCGATCTCGAGGATCCATCGAAGGTCATCGCTTCATTGAGCGAGCCCCTGCTGGTGCCCAACGCCGACGAACGCGATGGCTACGTCCCGAACGTCGTCTACTCCTGTGGTGCGCTCGTCCACGGCGATCACTTGATCATCCCGTATGCCGTTTCGGACAGTCATACGAGCGTCGCCAATGTGCCCCTCCCCGAGCTCCTCGCGCGGCTGACCCGTGCCGCTCAGTGACGGACCACATCGTCGTTCGACCGGACGACATCGATCTCCGCCGGTCGCCCCTTCGTCGCTCGCTCGGTGCCAAGACCCACGTCCTCGGCGCGTTCAACCCTGGGCTCACGCGGCTGCCGAGCGGGAATCTCCTGCTCATGGTGCGCGTCGCAGAGGCCCTCCGCGAGCCCGTGTCGGGCGAACATGTCCGCGCGATTCGGTGGACGCCCGATGGCTACGTGCTCGACAGGCATGCGCTGAGCTCGGTCACGATGACGGATCCTCGCCAGTTCTCGCTTCGAGCCGCCTCTCACCGGCTGCTCGGGCTCACGTCGCTCTCATGGCTCCTCCCCGTCGAGCTCACGCCCGACGGAAGAGAGGTGTGTTGCATCCACTACGACCGCGCGATCGAGCCGGCCGCTTCCTATCAGGAGTATGGTGTGGAGGACGCGCGCATCAGCAAAGTCGGCGCGCGCTGGTACATGACGACCTGCTCGGTCAGCGCCGAGCGTCACTGCAGCACGCTTCACGTCTCCGACAACGGGCTCGATTACACCCTCGAAGGCATCGTCCTCGATCATCAGAACAAGGACATGATCTTGTTCGAGGGCAAAGTCGGCAATCGGTTCATCGCGCTCACGCGCCCGCTCGGCGAGGTCTATTTCGCTTACCCAGAAGCGAGCGTGTATTCAGGCGGCCCCTCGATCAACCTCGCCGCTTCGCCTGACGCGCTTCACTGGAAACCCCTCGATCGACCGGGGATTCGTGCGCGCAAGGGCTCGTCGTCGAGCATGAAGCTCGGCGGCGGCAGCCCGCCTATCCGCACCGAGCACGGCTGGCTCGTGATCTACCACGGGGTGGAGACGCGCGAGTCCGTCGGCGTCTATCGAAGCTTCTGGGCGCTCCTCGATCTCGACGATCCAACGCGCATTCTCCGTCTCGAGGACGAGACGCCGCTCCTCGAGGCCGATCCTGAGCTCACCCGTTCGATCGAACACCAGATGTATCTGCCAAGTCCCGTGGTCTTCACGACCGGCATCGCAGACGCGGGTGATCACTACGTCGTGGCTTCGGGCGAAGCCGACCTCGCGTGCCGCATCACCCACATTCCGAAGACGCGTTTCGCATGAGCGCCGCGTGGTGGCAAGAGGGCGTGATCTATCAAGTCTATCCGCGCTCCTTCCAGGACACCGACGGGGACGGCGTCGGCGACCTGAAAGGCATCGAGGCGCGCCTCGACTATCTCGTCGATCTTGGCGTCGACGCTATCTGGATATCGCCCATCTACCCATCGCCCATGGCGGACTTTGGATATGACGTCGCCGACTATTGCGATGTCGACCCGCGCTTCGGAACGCTCGCGGAGTTCGACCGCCTGCTCGCGGCGGCCCATGACAAGAATATCCGGGTACTCCTCGATTTCGTCCCCAATCACAGCTCGAGTCGCCATCTCTGGTTCCTCGCGAGCAAGAGCTCACGTACGAACCCGAAGCGAGACTGGTACATCTGGCGCGATCCCGCGCCCGGCGGCGGGCCGCCCAATAACTGGATCAGCGATTTCGGCGGCTCCGCCTGGGAGTGGGACGAATCGACCGGCCAGTACTATCTGCATGCCTTCCTGAAGGAACAGCCCGATCTCAACTGGCGCAATCCAGCCGTTCGAGAGGCGATGTACGATGTCCTTCGCTTTTGGTTCGCACGCGGCGTCGACGGTTTCCGCATCGACGTGCTGTGGCACCTCATCAAGGCAGAGGGCCTTCCGGACAATCCGCCGAACCCCGCGTATCACGCGGGCATGGGGGAGATGCACCGCGTGCAGCAGCTCCATTCCACCGATCAGCCCGAGGTTCTCGCGATCGCCGAGGAGATGCGCAAGATCGCCGACAGCTGCGGCGAGCGCGTTCTGATCGGCGAGATCTACCTGCCGCTCGAACGATTGATGCACTACTACGGCCGGGACGTTGCGGGCGTCCATCTGCCGTTCAATTTTCAGCTCCTCGAAGCGCCGTGGAAGGCAGAGGTGCTAGCGAGGATGATTGCCGAATACGAGGCTGCGCTGCCGAGTGGCGGCTGGCCGAACTGGGTGCTTGGAAACCATGATCGTCCTCGAATCGCAGCGAGGATCGGCGAGGCGCAGGCGCGCGTCGCCGCGGTGCTTTTGCTGACGCTGCGCGGGACGCCGACGATCTACTACGGTGACGAGCTCGGCCTCGGGCACGTCGAGATACCGGCGGCGTGGGTGCAGGATCCGCGCGAGCTCCGCGAGCCTGGTCTCGGTCTCGGCCGTGATCCCGTACGGACGCCGATGCCATGGGATGCAACGCCGAACGGCGGCTTCAGCACCGCTGTGCCATGGCTTCCGCTGTGCTCCGACTTCGCCGATCGGAATGTCGCACGGCTCGAGCAGGTGCCGGGTTCGATGCTCACGCTCTACCGGCAGCTCCTCGCGCTACGGCGCGCGCATTCCGCGCTCTCCATCGGCACCTTCGCGTTGCTCGACGCTTCCTCGGCGGCGCCTGACGTCCTTGCGTACGAGCGACGTCACGGCGATGAACGTCTCCTCATTGCGCTCAACCTCGGGAGCACGCCACGCGAGCTTGCGCTGCCCGCGTGGGCGCACGACGCCCGGAGGCTTCTTTCGACGGTCGAGAGCGGCGACTCTCGTTTCGGCTCCGGAACCGAGACGGGCACGCGCGTCGTGCTCGGTGCCGACGAGGGGCTGGTCCTCGCGCCATCGTTCGCGCCCGAAGTCTGATGGAGAAGCCAATGCGTATTGCCATGCTCGCGCCGATCTCGTGGCGCACGCCGCCGCGCCATTACGGTCCGTGGGAGCTCGTTACCAGTCTGCTCACCGAAGCGCTCGTCGCCCGCGGCGTCGACGTCACCCTCTTCGCGACGGCAGACTCGATCACAAAAGGGACACTGGCCGGAGTTTGTCCGCGTCCGTATTCCGAAGACCCGACCATCGACGCCAAGGTGTGGGAGCTGCTCCACGTCTCTCACGTGTTCGAGCGTGCGGACGAGTTCGATCTCATCCACAACCAGGCGGACTTCGTGCCCCTCGCTTTCTCACGGCTGGTCGAGACCCCAATGGTCACCACGATTCATGGGTTTTCGTCCGAGCGCATCGTGCCTGTGTTCCAGCGCTATCAAGATCGCGTCTCCTACGTCGCCATCAGCGATGCCGATCGCCATGCAGAGCTGCGCTACGCCGCGACGATCCATCATGGGATCGCGCTTGATGAGTTCCCGTTCGATCCCGTTGGTGGCGAGGACCTCCTCTTTTTCGGCCGCATCCATCCCGACAAGGGGGCCGCGGAGGCGATCGAAGCCTCGCGACGCGCCGGCCTCAGGCTCACGATGGCAGGCATCGTTCAGGATCGGGCCTACTTCGAGCGCTTGATCGCGCCTGCGATCGATGCGTCTCGTGTGATGTACGACGGTCCAGTCGGAGGCACCGCGCGCACGCGGATGCTCGGCGGTTCGCGTGCGCTGCTCCATCTCATC
Source organism: Myxococcales bacterium (assembly GCA_025355005.1). Classification (GTDB taxonomy): domain Bacteria; phylum Myxococcota_A; class Polyangia; order Polyangiales; family Polyangiaceae; genus JANXLV01. The sequence continues at coordinate 8,864 of JANXLV010000270.1, forward strand.
AACTTCGACGAGCCTTTCGGCCTGTCGGTGATCGAGGCGATGGCGTGCGGCACCCCGGTCATCGCACGCAATCGCGGGGCGATGCCGGAGCTCATCGAGCATGGCGTCACCGGCTTTCTGGTCGATAGCCTCGAAGGAGCAGTCGAGGCCATCGCCCGAATCGGGGAGATTGATCGCGTGGCTTGCCGCGCGGCGGTCGCCGCTCGCTTCACTGTCGATCACATGGCCGACCGGTATGTCTCTCTCTACCGCACACTGCTCCGCTAGACCAGCCCCGTATACGCTGGCTCCGGCACGATCCCGTGGGACCTTGCGCTCAGCGGCGTCCGGCCGCATGGTATGCGTCAATTGACGAAGAACGTTGACGGGCAGAGGTCCATTCACACGATCGCGATGCTCGGCAATCACCTGCCAAGACACTGCGGAATCGCGACGTTCACCACCGACCTCTGCGACGCGATCGAACGCGAGGTGCCTGAGCTCGAAGGCTTCGTACTCGCGATGAACGACGTCGGTGCGCGGCACGCGTACCCCCCTCGCGTGCGCTTCGAGATCCCCGAAGGTGACGCGGCCGCCTACAGGCGCGCCGCCGACTTTCTCAACATCAAAGCCGTCGACGTCGTGTCCGTCCAGCACGAGTACGGCATTTTCGGACCCAAGGCGGGCGGGCACGTCCTCGAGCTTCTCCGCGATCTCCGCATGCCTGTCGTCACGACGCTCCACACGGTCCTCGCCAAGCCCGATCGCGTGCAGCGTGCCGTGATGGACGCGCTCGTCGGGTTCTCGGAGCGGCTCGTCGTCATGAGCGGCGACGGCAAGGCACTTCTCCAGGACGTGCACGGCGTGGATCCCGCGAAGATCGACGTCATCCCGCACGGCATCCCGCTCGTCCCAGACCGGCGCAGCAAGGAGAAGGTCGGTGCCGAGGGCAGCTCGGTCATCCTCACCTTCGGTCTGCTCTCGCCGGACAAGGGAATCGAATACGTCATCGACGCGATGCCTGCGATCCTCGCGCAGCACCCGAAGACCGTTTACATCGTGCTCGGCGCTACCCATCCCCACGTCAAGCGGGAGCACGGCGAGGCGTACCGGCAGATGCTCCAAGTACGTGCCGAGCGTCTCGGCGTCGACGCAAACGTGATCTTTCACAACCGCTTCGTTAGCCATGAGGAGCTCGTCGAGTTCCTCGGCGCCGCCGATCTCTACGTGACGCCGTACCTCAAGGAGGAGCAGAGCACGTCGGGCACGCTCGCCTATGCGGTCGGCTGCGGGAAGGCGGTCATCTCCACGCCCTACCGCTACGCGCGTGAGCTCCTCGCCGACGAGCGCGGCATCCTCGTTCCATGGCGCGACGGTGGCGCGATCGGGCGCGAGATCATCGGCCTCCTCGACGACAGCGCAAGGCGCATCACGCTGCAGCAGCGCGCCGCTGCCTTCGGGAGGACAATGGCCTGGCCGATCGTCGCACGCCGCTATGTCGAGTGCTTCGAGCTTGCGCGGGCCACGCATGCGGAGCACGGCCGCGCGGGTCTCGCCGCACGCGCGCTCGCGAAGCGTCGGCCCGAGCTGCCGGAGATCGATCTCGCGCACGTCCGTCTGATGACGGACGACACCGGCATGCTTCAGCACGCGACGTTCGACGTCCCGAACTACGGCGACGGATACTGCCTCGACGACAACGCTCGGGCGTTGCTACTCATGACGTATCTCGAAGAGGCTGGCACCGAGGCGCCAGCGGTCATCCGCACGCTCGCGACGCGGTACCTCGCCTTCACGAACCACGCATTCGATCAGACGAGCGGACGGTTCAAGAACTTCCTCACCTACGCGAGGAGCTGGCACGACGAGCCAGCCTCGGACGACAGTCATGGTCGTGCGCTCTGGGCGCTCGGCGCGGTCGTCGGCCGGTCCTCCGATCCCGGCCGGCGAGGCCTAGGCGTGCGCCTCTTTCACGGCGCGCTCGCGGCGACGGAAGCGCTCACGAGCCCGCGCGCGTGGGCCTACGCGCTGCTCGGCATCGACGAGTACCTTCGCGCATTCGAAGGTGCCGGCAACGTCGAGTCGACGAGGACTGTGCTCGCAGCCAAGCTGATGGCCTGCTTCCAGAACGCGCACACCGCCGAGTGGCCCTGGTTCGAGGATCGGCTCACCTACTGCAATGCACGGCTCCCGCAGGCGCTGCTCCTGTCCGCGTCGCGAATGGGCGAGAAGGAAATGGCCGCGGTCGCCTTACGCTCGCTTGAATGGCTCGTGAGCCAGCACGTCGGCGGGGACGGCAAGTTCGCCCCGGTTGGGTCGAACGGTTTCCACGTGCGCGGCCAGGCTCGCGCGAGCTTCGATCAGCAGCCCGTGGAGGCCTGCGCGATGGTCTCGGCATGTCTGGACGCGCATCGTGTCACGGGGCAAGCGCGCTTCCTCGAGCACGCGCGGCACGCGTTCCAGTGGTTTCTAGGTCAGAACCCGCGAGATGCGCAGGTCTACGACGCCCGGACCGGTGGATGCCGAGACGGAATCCATGCCGACCGCCTGAACGAGAATCAGGGCGCGGAGTCGACGCTCTCATTTCTCATCGCGCTTGCCGAGATGCGAGCGGCCGATCGCCTTGCGGCGGAGCTCACAATCCGTTCGTGAACCATCTCCTCAGTCTGCTCGGAGCGGCGCGGTGCCGTGCCGTTGGGGCGTGAACGTACGTGGTCCTGTCCTCAGATGTGCGCGCGACGCTGAGCGGTCTAGCGTGACGCCGTGCGGACCCGCTCCGACTCGCGGAGAAGGTCCACGAAGCGAGTCACCTTCGCCGGACGGAATCGCGCGGCGGGAAAGACGACGTGGATTCCGCCACTGCGCAGCTTCCACTCGGGCCGCACGTGGCAAAGACGGCCGGACGCGACGTCCTGCGCAACGACGTAGTCCGGCAGGACCGCTAACCCCGCACCCGCGAGGACGGCGGCGAGGACGGCGGGCGTTGCATCAGTCGCGATCGTGGAGCGCATTCGTACCGTGCGCTGCCCGGCAGCACCGCGCGTGAATCGCCACACAAGCGGCTCGGGCAATGAGACGTTTGCCACGAACGGCACCTGTGCAAGGTCTTCCGGCTCACGCACGCTCGAGAGAGACCGCCGGAGCTCTGGCGCGCAAACGAGCCACTGCTGGAATGTACCGACCCGCCGCGCCTGGCGGCTGGATGCCTGCAGCCATCCAACGCGGATCGCAACGTCGCTCTCATGCTGGCTCGTGGCCCGATCACTGAGCTTCAGGACCACGTCGATGCGAGGGTAGCGGCGCGTCAGCTCCGTCACCACGGGCACGATCACAGCCGCGCCATAGTCGAACGGCGCGGCGATCCGGAGTGTGCCGTGTGGCAGATCGACTCCCTGTGCAAGCTCGTCGAACGCATCCGCGGATTCGCGCAAGATGACCTCGCAACGGGCGTAGAGCGTGCGCCCCGCCTCCGTGGTCTGCACGCTCCGCGTCGTCCGTATCAGCAGCGTCGAACCGAGCTCTTCCTCGAGCTTCGCGACCTGCTGACTGACAACGGCCTTCGTGATGCCAAGGCTTGCAGCAGCACGCGTGAACGAGCCGGCATCGACCACCGCCGCAAAGTAGGTGAGTCGATTCAGATTGATCGAGCTGCGCGGGGCCGGGGGCATTGTTCGCTAATACCATACTGTCCGTCGTGTTTTGTCGTCTTCCAACTGACGCGGTCAGGCGTCATGCTGTCTCTCGAACATCCAAGGAGACTTCCCATGACCATCACGTTGAAACACTTCCCTGCCGGCGAGCACGGCTTCTTCCGCGCGCCCGTTCTGCTCTGCGGGGCGCGACAGGCCATCCTCGTGGACGGCGGCTTCACGCTCGGGGACGGTCGTGCCGTGGCCGCGGCGATCAAGGAGACAGGAAGACAGCTCACGACGATCTACGTGAGCCAGAGCGATCCCGACTACTACTTCTCCCTGGGACCCATCCGCGAGGCGTTCCCCGATGCGCGCGTCATCGCCAGCGCGGACACCGTCGCGGCGATCACCGCCAGCGTCCAGAAGAAGCTCGACGCATGGGGCCCCAAGCTGGGTGAGAACGGCCCGCGGAACATCGGAGACGTCGTGCTTCCAACCGCCTCGGATGATCGCACCCTGTCGCTCGAGGAGGAAGAGATCGAGATCGTCGCGGCAGAAGGCCTCTCGAACCGCCGCTATCTGTGGGTTCCGTCGCTTCGCGCCGTGGTCGGCGGCGTCCTCGTCTTCTCCGGCGTGCATGTCTGGACGGCCGACACGCAGACGCCCGAGAAGCGCGCCGCGTGGGTTCAGAACCTCGACGTGCTCGCGAAGCGCGGACCCAAGATCGTGATCCCCGGCCATCTGGCCGAAGGAGCTGCATGCGACGCCTCGGCGATCGCTTACACGCGCGAATACTTGCTCGCGTTCGAAGAGGAGCTCGCAGCGGCCACGGACAGCGCCGCGCTCATCGCCGCCATGAAGCGACGCTACCCAGAAGCAGGGATGGGCGTCGCGCTCGACATCGGCGCGAAGGTGGCCAAGGGCGAAATGAAGTGGGGTTGACCAGCATGGCGCCGCCTGAGAGAGAGACGCCCTCCGAGGTGGTGCGTCGCCAGTACGTTGCGTCGGCCGCCGGGGACCTCGTCGCGTTGCGTGCTGTGCTCGCCCCCGACGTAACTACTGCGCTTTGCGACGCGAGCGCCAGCGCGCGAAGGCCACTGCCATGACCAGTGCAGCGAGCCCCGATGCACCGCTGGAGTCGCCGACGTTGCAGCCGCCCTTGCTTCCGCTGCCAGCGCTGCCACCGCTGGTAGCCGCGGTGCCGCCCTCTGGCGCGTCTGGTCCCTTCGCCCATGGACTGTTCTTGATGTCAGTGGGCGTTGTGGGGCCGATGCGCATGGTGCCGACCTTGGGCCCCGTCAGGGTGACGTCGGAGAGGATCGCGTTCGCGCTGATCTCCGGAGGCTGCCCGTCGGGACATGCGTAACCAAGGACGTCGATCTGGATGGCGTCGAACGCGGACGCCGACGTTGCGATGGTGCTGAGATCGATGTCGAACGTGCTGCCGGAGCTGACGATGGTCAGTGGCTCTTCGGTCTTACCCACGCAGTTGTTGTTGGCACGCTGCTCCGTTGCAAACGCCTTTTTTCCAAGCCCCGCCGCGCCCGACGTCATGCTGACCCGGAATGATGCGGCGGCGTAGGTGCCCACGTTCTGGCCCACGAATTTGCCCGTGAGGTGCGCGCCCGCCACGTCCGTGTTGCCGATCTTGAAGACGGCGGAGCGGCGAATGCAGTCGCAGCATTGAATGTTGGTGGCGACAACGCCAAGGGTCACCCCGTCGCCGGCGGACTCTGCCCAGTTCGTCTCTGCGGGCGACGCGGGATCACAGAGCGGACCAACGCCGGAACCGGACACGGACCACGCAGACGACGGCGTCATGCCGATGGGCGTGGTGGCAGCATGCGCGGAGCTTGCAGCGAAGAGCGACGCAAGAACGATGAGTACGGAGTTTGAGCTCATGGGCAGTTGGTTGTCCCGGTGATGGTGTACAGGAGCGCATGGACCGGAGCGAGCGTCACGACATTGGAGAGGCCGACGAACTCGCCTTTGCAGTTGCCACCCACCTTCAAGGTCGTTTCGGCGGTACCGTGCGTTGGAATGGTTGTCTGGATCTCGGTGTCGGAGACTATTTTGATCTCGCTTGGCATGTAAGTGTACCCGTCGATTGTCGTCCGAAAGTCGAGAGTCCTCAAGCAAGATAGCCCGGTGCCCGTGAGCGTGATTGCCTGGCCCAGAGGACCCGTGGCCGGCGCGGCCGCCGTGATCGTGAACGTCTTGCACGCGTACGGGTCCGAGGCATCGGCGCCAGTCGGAGAGCCTTCGCCGGAGCCGCCGTCGTTGCCAGTTGTGCCCCCTTCGCCGGACGGTGCAGCTCCGGGCGTACACGAAGCGCTTCCCGTTGCGGTCAGCGTGCCTGGAGCGGCCACATTCACGGAGTTCATGACAACGCCGCCACTTGGAAGATCGATCTCGTCGTTGTCCACCAGGTCAGGAAGCGTTCCCACATAGAGATCGCCGAGGTTGGCGTCGAACACGATGGCCTTGTCACCCTCCACGCGCCAGCTGAAGGTGTGCCCACTGAACTTTGGGTCGTTGAACTCGATGCCACTCAGGTCCAGGTCGAGGTTGGACCCGCTGCACGTGCCCGAAGCAGAGGTGGAATACGAATCGGAAAGCGGGCTGCCCGACAGCCTCAAGGAGTGGATCAGGGGAGGCTGCGACGAGCAGCTGTCACACCCGGTCGTCACCAGCCCAACAAGCGCTGCCATCACAACCGCAGCCACATGACGACACCCAGACGGAAGGCCCCATCGTTTGCTCATTCGACCCCCTTGTTGAATGTAGATCGTACCGGGTGCAAATGCGCTTCACCATCCCCCGCCACAGGGGATAGGTAGAGAAGGGCCATGAGTGTGGGCGACAAGAGCGGCACGCGCGACAAGCGCCTCACGCTGCAATCGGTGGCGCGACTTGCGTCGTTTCTGCGTCGCGGCATCGTGAACCGGGGCGACGTCGACGAGCTGTTCGACGGGCTGACGAAGATCTTCGACCTGAGCGGGTTGATGCTGGTGGACGGGTTCGAAGGCGGCAGCTTCGTGACGCAAGGCGTGCCCGATCCTGGATGCGCGCACACGATCGGCTTGCGCACGAAGACCCCTCGCGCCCGGTGCTGACCAACGCGCCAGCAGGAACGTGGTGGTCCGCACAGCGGGAGATGACCAAGGTTGACTGGCAAAGCGAGCTGTCGGGACGTTTTGTCGACTCCGGGTTTCGCGATCTGGCGCTGGTGCGTGTGTACAACCCGTTTCGCGACGACCTGATCCTGGGCCTCTATCGTTCGGATCGAAGGTTCGAGAAGCGCGCCTTCGACATGCTGGAGCTTCTGTACCCGCACGTGGCGGGTGCCCTTGCGACACGCCGCGGCCTTGCGCTGATCGAAGGGAAAAAGAAGGGCAAGGAGCAGCCCGCAGTGTTCGTGGGCTTTCCCGGTGCGACCGTCGAGATCGATGCAGCCGCACGCCGACTCCTCACGCGCTACCTGGGTCCGGTGACCGGTGGGGGCTGGCTGCGCGTGGAGCACGCACTGGCAAGAGCAGCTTCGAAGTTCGCGTTCGCGCAGAGCGGCGGGCGCTCACAAATGCTGTGGCCGGGGCTGCGCGTGGACTTCGCCGTCATCCCACCGCGTGCTGCGGAGTCACTTCGGCTCTGTGGTTTTCTGGTCGAGGAAACAGAGGACGACCAAGCAGCCAATCCCGCGGCACTGGTCACGGCGGTTCTCTCGCCGCGACAGCTTGCGGTGGCTTCGTACTTCGCTGGTGGCATGGACATCCCGACCATCGCCGAGCTCCTTCGCATTGGCGAAGAGACGGCACGCTCCCATCTACGTGCTGCCTACGTCAGGTTGCGCGTCAGCGGTCGCGCCGAGCTCGCACGCGTTCTTCGCAGCGAGCCGTGAGCACCATCGCGCATGGGGGCACGAGGGGGGCCAGCGCCCTTGCGGCCCGTTTCGGTCTGGCCGACACCGCCTCGCTTCACCGTTCCCCCGAGTCGGGAGGGCGGAGCTCGTATGATCCCTTGCATTGAATCAACGACCTCCCGTGCCGTCGAAAGAGATGTGACGAGCAGAACCGTTGCGGTGGTTGGTGCAGCCTTCACGCTCCTGGCGATCGCGGGTTGTGGCGGGCCGTCCAGCGCTCCCGCACCGCAGATTGGTCCCTCGCATGATGTGCCTCCGAGCTCCCCAGCGCCTGCTCGTTCGGGCACGTCGAATTCGTTGCCACCATCCCCCGCGAATGCGTCGGGCTTCGGAGTCGCGGCCGAGATCGCGATCGGCGAGGCGCATTGCGTTCGAAACACCGCGGGCGAGGTCTACTGCTGGGGCGACGGTGACTATGGCTCGCTCGGCGACGGGCTCCGTCACTTTTCGCCGGTGCCGAAGCGCATTCCACTGCCGCGACCAGCGAAGCGGCTCGCCCACGGCTTGCCGATATGCGCGGTCCTCGATGACGGACACGTGGCGTGCTGGGGCGGCTGGAGTCCGTCATGCAATGGCGGCACTGCGTTCTCTCTCCGCGTGATCGACGGACTGACGGACATCGTGAGCGCGGGCGTGTTCAATGGCTCCACGATCGATCGCTTCTTCGTCCGCAGTGACGGCACTGTGTTCCACCTCGCACGCGCACCCCAGGTTCGAGGAGGCCGATGTGAGATGCCGCAGACCGTGTCGCCAGTGCCTGCGCTGCAGGGCGCAGTCGACATCTCGGGGGCATCGTCGTTCGGGCTCTGCGCTCAGCTCCGCGACGGCACGCTGCGCTGCGTATCGGACTTCGAGGGGACACGACCCGCGCCGAGTCCCCCGATACGCGGCGTCGCGCAGCTGGCGGATGGTTGCGCGATCGCAGCGGACCGCAGCCTCTCCTGCTGGGGAACGAATGACCACGGCCAGGTCGGCGACGGATCGACGCTCGTTCGTGAGAGCCCCGTGCTGGTGCGCGGCGCGCCCAACACCGTGCATGTCTCCGTTGGGCCATACAGCAGTTGCGCGGTCGCGGCGGACGGCACCGTTCGCTGCTGGGGCGACACCTCCGAGCTACCGATCCTCCCCGGACAACCGACACGCATTCATCCGTCTCCGGTCGTGGTTCCGCTGCAAGACGTAGTGAGCGTCGAGGTCGGCTCCTACGATGCTTGTGCGGTAACGCGTGCCGGCGGCGTCGCGTGCTGGGGGAAGAAGAACGGGCTCCCCACCTTCGTGCCGGGCTTCGGCGCCCCCTCGGCGAACGCCGCTGCGCCCGCGATTCCGGCGCCCACCTCCACCAGCGCGCTGCCGACGACGATCGCGGCCGGCGGCAACATGACGTGCGCGAGGATGGCCGATGCGAGCGTCCGCTGCTGGGGAGAGAACGACAAATCGCAGCTTGGTGACGGGACCAGCATCGATCGCTCGACGCCAACGCCGAGCCCCTACTTGCATGGCGTTCGGTCCGTGCATCCGGGTGATGGCCACGCGTGCGCGCTCATGGAGGATGCGACGGTCCAGTGCTGGGGTCAGGTTGTGGGAAGCGGAGCGGTGCCTGCGCCGGTACCGGGGCTCACGCACATCAAGCAGGTCTCTGCATCACGGATGACGTGCGTCCTCGGTGAAGACGGTCGCGTCCGCTGCTGGGGTGATCGCGACGAAGGGGAAAATATGGGCAGCACGGAGCCCACGTTCGTCGCGGGTGCGGTCGACATCGACGAGCTCTCCGTCGGAGGCGGCGGACGATGCGGACGGACGCGTTCTTCGAACGTCCTTTGCTGGGGAGCCAACTCGATCTACGCGCTTGCGGGCGGAAGGCCCAGAACGCGCACGGCGGTCGCTGCGGGCGTCAAACACGCACGCGGGCTCGCCGGGTTCGAGACTCACTGCGCAGTGCGCGATGATGGCAACGTGACTTGCTGGGGATACGAAGAGGTCGCCGACCTGCATGATCCGACTGGCAAGTGGGCCCCTGTTCGCGCACTCAACTATGCGCACGCGAAATCGATTGTCGTCGGTCAGGACGCCTCGTGCGCGATCCTCGTGGACGGCACGGTGAGCTGCTTCGCCAAAACTGTCTCGCGAACCATGTCAACGCTCTCGAACATCGTCGAGCTCGCCGCAGGACGCAATCACTTCTGCGCGCGCGACGCCGCCGGAGCAGTGTCGTGCTGGGGTGACAACGCCTACGGGCAGCTCGGCGACGGCACGACGACATCGCACGACCAGCCAGTCCGCGTCACCTTCTGACCTTGTGTCCATGGCCGGTTTCGTTGGGTGTGCGCTCACGACCGTCGCCGAGCGCGACGCGACGATGCGGAGCGACAAGACCGCCGGGAAGAAGCGGATCTGGAACGCCGTCGCCTTGCTCGTGACGGCGTCCCTCACCGCGCGCAAGCGAGCCGCGCTCCAGCGTCTCCGGTTGCTCTGACGCGCTGGATACCGCGAAGTGACGTCGCGTGCGTTGACGGGATCCGCGCCGTCCCACCATCACGGTGGGATACAACACGGAGCGTCGAAGTCGGTGCGGGGTCGGTCTCGACGGGGTATGTTGCGTCAACGCGATTTGCGGCGATGCAAGATTGCGCTGTTTTGCGCGGCCCGCGAATCGGCCTGGCCGTTGCAGAGCCTCCGCTCATGCATACGCGTCTCTCCCCGGCGCTGGCGTCACTCGCGATCTTCCTGCTCGTGTCGTGCGCTCCTCGTGCGTCGCTGCAGCCGGGTGATGTCGCTCAGGCGTCGTTCTCGCACTCCCACGACTGTCCGCTCGAGCGCGTGCGAACAGAGCTGCTCGAGAACGTGCCTCCCGCGCCCGCCGTCGTTGCGCGGGATCCGGCGCGGCAAGCCATGTGGACGTATGCGCATCGCGGTGCTCCCTCGCAGGTCGTGGGTGGCGACGGTGCGACACCAGTGCTCGTGCGTGCGAGCGGATGCGAAGAGGCGTCGCTCTATCTGTGTCGCGCCGAAGGCGGCCTCGTGTCGTCACGGCGCAGAAGCCGCTACGAGCTGTTCTTCACCGTGTGTACTGAGCGCTCCGACTGAGGGCGCGGCAGAGGTCGGCGAGGCCCGTGACGCGTCAGGCGCACGCGCATCAGAGCAAGCGATTTCAATAGGCAACACGGGCCTCTTCATTCCGACCGACAATTTCCGCCCGATCCGCGATCGTTCGCGATGAAGTGCCATAGAAACAAGTCTGAATCGGATCGCTACATGGACGCCGGACGTCCGGCGTCCATCTCGCCGGCTGACCGCGGTCGGCGGTGGTGGTGGCCGTGGCCAGCCGAGGCTGCCTCCGAAGTACGGAACGCGGCGCATTCCCTGGGGGCGCGGCCGTGGCCCGGGCGGTGCTTCGGTCGGGTGCTACACTCGGAGGACACCATGAGCGACCTGACGACCAAAGTGCTGATCGAGATTCGCGACGAGATCAGGGCCACGCGAACCGAGCTTAGCGGCCGGATCGACGCGACCAACGCGCGCATCGACGCGACCAATACGCATCTCGGAGCGCAGCTGAAGGTCCTCGGGCAACGTCAGACGGAGTCGGACGTGCGCCTCGGCACGGAGCTCGCGGCCGTACGGCATGGCGTCGACCAGGTCGTGGACCTCCTGCGCGCAGACCGCACGCTCCGCCACGACGTGGACGATCTCAAGGAGCGCGTCGCGAACCTGGAGCGAAAAACCGGATAGCGCGAGGACCGTTGCAGGCGAGCGCTCATTTCCTGGCTCGGTGGGCGCTCCACCACGGAGCCAAACGAAAGAACGCTCTTTTACTTGGTTGCGCGGGGGTGATGGACGCGCTGTTCACTGCGATCTCGTTGGTGTCATTCGCCCCATCCCCACGTCGTGGGCGACCAGGTTCTGGATGCAGTGCCGTCGAGGACGGGGTTGAAGAATGCCTCCACGGCGTCGGTGAGGGTGGCGAGATCCTTCCATCGCAGCTCGTCCTCATCGACCATGCGCGCATAGGGCGCCACCCACCGCGGCGACGGGGATGGTAGCGACGAAGGCACCGGATGCGTCTTTCGTGCGTCGAAGGTTTGCGCGAGCGCGGCACGGAGGCGCGAGGGGTCGATCTTGCGGACCCCAGCAAGGAGCGCGATATCGGGGAGATCCTTGATCCGCGAGTTCGGACGCTTGCGCGGCAGCGTGTAGGCGTGGAGCTTCTCAGCGAGGTGCGTCTCGATCGGGTAGAGCCGCAGCGAGGGCGGTTCGATGCCCGCGAAGCCCAGGACGTCGTCAGCCATCACGATGTCTGGCTCTCCGAAGATCGGGTCCGCGAATGCGATGTCGAGCCCAAACGGCTGCCCGTACGGTTTGCCGGCGAGCGCGCAGTTCACGCGGTAGCGCTGCCCCTCGTACACCATGCCCTCGTTCGTGATCGCCGGATGTTCGGCGTCCAGAGCAACCGTGAAGAGCATGAAGTCGCCGAGCTCGAGTCGTGCGGCACGAACGAGTCGTTCGAGAAGTCCAGTCGGCACGCCCATGACGCGAAGATCCACATCCTTCGTCGTGCGAGCGCGATCGACGCGCAGTTCCACGACCAGGCCTCCCTTCAGCATCACCGATTCGCCAAGCTCGCGGGTGACCCGCGCAAGGAATCGGTCGAACACCAGCAGCTGCCGCCTCCGGGCGAAGTCCGTGCCGCTCGATGAGGACGTGCGCAGCCGTGTCTCGAGGGCCTGCTTGAAAGCTGCGGCGGTCGCGTACGCGGTCAAGCGGCCCTCGAGCGGGCGCGGATCGATTTCACGTCCTCCTTGTCGATGAGCCCGCGCGCGCGAGCTTGCTTCACCGCGGCATCGACGAGCTCAGGGGACACATGAACGGCCACGCAATCGCAGAGCGTCCGGAAGGGGTTCGTCACGGGGACCGCGCCGATCTGGACGCGCGCGCTCCTGGGAACATCTGCGTAGTGAACGAGCACACCCTTGGGGACGCGAACGCGACGCTTTGCCCAAGCTGCAGGGAGCGTGAGGCTAACCTTCCGCGGTAGGGCATCCGAAAGGTCGTGGAGCATGAGCGCGGTCTCGTGCGAGAAGACTCCGGTCCTTTCGGACCAGAGCCAGAGCGTGGCGAGATCCTCGTGCTCCGCCGCGGGAAAGTGGACGATTCGGTAGACGCCGCGACGAACGCGCGTGACCCGGCCGTTCTTGAGATACTTGAGGAGGAGCTGCGACGAGTACCCAGCATCGGCCGCCTGCTGGGTGGTGAAGTGGCCATCTTGGCCGACCGCGGTCTCGAAGAGGCGGTCCCAACTCGGGGTGGATTGAAGAGGGGGCGCCACGCACGAAACGTAACCTGTGGTTTAGTTTTGTGCAATGTGCCGGAAGCCGCGCCCGCACTGCTGCTCGAGACGACGGCTGCGAAGTACCGCTCGCATCCTTCATCGGCGCAGACCTCTTTCGACGTGGACGGAGGAGCCTGACGACGCTCGGCACACGTGCCACCAACTTGCCAGAAACGAAAAACCCCCGGCTTTCACCGAGGGTTTGTTTGGTTGCGCGGGTAGGATTTGAAAGCTCGCAAACCCCTATTTTTCTCGATCGAAACGCGTCCACGTGTGAACCGAAAACACCGAAAACGACGTCTCGCCACGTCGAAGAACGGCAGCGTTCACTCGTTCGCGCGGCTCGTGAACTCCTGCGTTCTGGACACGTCGAGGGCGCGGCTGCGTTGCTCGATGCGGTTCTGAGTTCCGAGCCGTAGCCCGTCGACCTCCCCAGTAGGAGGATCAATGTCACTCTCAATGTCTAATAAGGGTGAGGCGCCGGACGCGCTGCACCCCATCGGAGACTTTCTGCCGTCATGGTCTGCGAGGCGCGTAGCAGACAACGCACGCGCCGGACGCATCCCAGGCGCGGTCAAGATCTGCCGCGCGTGGATGATGACGCGGACCGCGTTTGAAAAATGGATCAGTGGCGCCGCCGTGCGTTCGGACGTGGAGGCAGAGACAGAGCTGAGGCGTCGGGGGGTGCTGTCTTAGCGGCTGCTATACTTTGTATTGACATTTGCGAAATCGTGCGCAGCTTGCGTACATGCCCGGCGAATCGGGCGAGGAGACCTGAGACGATGAGAAGTAAGGAGCAACGAGAAGAGCAGGCGCTGGTGAAGCGCATCAATCGGCGGTTACCGTTCGGCAGCTACCTCACGAAGTCACGCGGACGCGGCGCCAAGTACGTCCTGCGCAGTAGCAACAGCTTTGTAGTCAACGGTGCAGTCGATATTTACCGCCTGGCAGACCATTTCAACGTTCCACTTCCGCGCGCGATCGTCGAAGCGCGAAACGCCGAACGGAAAGCCTATACGGAGCTTCGGGATAATCTCGCTCGTGTCCGTCTCGACGATGACGCGGTGCTCGGCCAGGATGAAATCTTGCGGCTGCACCTCGCCTGCCAAGGCGTAGGCGGTTTCACCCTCCCGGATGGTCTGCGTGAGATTCCAGACATGATCGAGGCGCTGATCAAGGTTCGCCAGTTCAAGGCGGCATACCAAGCCGAGCACATCGATCCCGTTCTCAAATGGTTCGCGCGAATCCTCGATCTTCACGTTCGGGAGGTCAGAGCAGAGAAAGAAGCCGCGTAGCAGGCGACGACAGAAAAGAGCCGCGAACGAGAGCCGCACCCGGTTGGGGTGTCGGCTCTTTTTCATGGCCGACGGTGGCTCACTGGGCAGCCCGGGCTTGCCGTGAGAGCAAGAAAAGGAGAGGCAACGAAGAAAATGGAAATGTAACCGTTCACGGGTCGCGCGGCCCCGAGCGTGGCTCCGCGCGCCCACCCACGCGGCGCGTCGGCTCGTTCGTATGTCAGGCCGCGAGCAAGCTTGGTGAAGTCTTTCCGAGCATGTGCGCGGTGCAGGCAGCGGTG
>JANXLV010000287.1 GCA_025355005.1 Myxococcales bacterium
GCGGAGCTCGGGATCCGCGCGAGCTACGTGAAGCAAGCCGTGATGCTCGCGGCCGACCTGGTGCGCGCCGAGGTGCCCACCATCGTCTTCGGGCACTCGCGCAACAACGTGGAGGTCATGCTCCGCTACCTGCGTGACAAGGTCGCAGGTGACATCGACGCAGAGCGCATCCAGGGCTACCGCGGCGGCTACTTACCCGAGCGCCGCCGCCAGATCGAGCACAAGCTCCGCACCGGCGAGATCCTCTGCGTCGTCGCCACCAACGCGCTCGAGCTCGGCATCGACATCGGCGATCTCGACGCCGTCGTGTGCGCTGGCTACCCCGGCTCGGTCGCGGCCACGTGGCAGCGCTTCGGACGCGCGGGTCGGCGCGCGGAGCAGAGCATCGCCGTGCTCGTCACGTCGAGCGCCCCGCTGGACCAGTACCTCGCGCGCGAGCCGGCGTACCTGTTCGGTGCACCTATCGAGGAGGCGCGCATCGATCCTGACAACGTGGAGATCCTGCTCCAGCACCTGAAGTGCGCCGCGTTCGAGCTCCCATTCCGCAGATCCGAACCGTTCGGTTTGCTCGGTCCCGAGGAGACGGGCGAGGCGCTCGGCTTCCTCGTCCACCACAAGGTCCTGCACGAGGCCGGTGGCGCGTATCACTGGGCCACGGACGCCTACCCCGCGAACAACGTCTCGCTCCGCTCCGTGGGCTGGGACAACGTCGTGATCATCGCGCAGGGCGGACCCAACGCGAGCGAGCGCAGCCCAGACAAGGTGCTCGCCGAAATAGACTTCCGCGGCGCGCACACCATGGTGCACGAGCAGGCCATCTACCAGCACGACGGCGAGTGCTACCAGGTCGAGAAGTTCGACTACGAGAACCACAAGGCGTTCGTCCGCAAGGTGGAGCCCGACTACTTCACCGACGCCATGACCTACACGCAGATCAGCGTGCTCGAGGAAGAGGCCACCGGCGACGTCAACGGCAGCATCACGAAGGCGGCGTCCGGCTGGGGCGAGGTCTCCGTCGTGGAAAAGGTTGTAGGATACAAGAAGATCAAGTTCTACACGCACGAGAACACCGGCTACGGGGAGGTGCACCTGCCCGAGATGCAGATGCACACCACCGCGTTCTGGCTCACGCTCCCGGAGGAGCGCATGAAGGCGCTGCCCGGCGGAAAGGCCACCGGCATCGACGCGCTCTACGGCATCGGCATCGCGCTCGAGACCGTGTCCACGTTCGCGCTCATGTGCGATCCGCGCGATCTAGGGACGGCCCTTGGCGACGTGGAGCCGAACGACGGAAAAGATCCACCGCCCGCGCGCCCGCCCGGTGAAGGTGAGCTCGACACGAGCTTCGGCCGCACCAAGCAGGCCGGACGCGTACCGATGAAAATGCAGGGCGGCCCTCGCCCTGGCTACGATCCCACACTGTTCCTCTACGAGCACATCCCTGGCGGCACCGGCCTCGCCGAGCGCATCTTCGCGCTCCGGGCGGAGCTCATCCCGCGCGCGCATCACCACATCAAGAGCTGCCCATGCGACGGCGGCTGCCCCGCCTGCGTCGGCCCGGCAAACACGGCAAACACGTCGTCCCGCCTCCGTGGAGACCAGCACCACACGCGGAAGAGCGTCGCGCTCCAGCTGCTCTCCGAGCTGGTCTCCGCCTGATGTGAATATGAGCTAGGATCCTGGTGATGCCCCGCGTGACGCGCCCCAACCGAATCGCTGCGCGCGCAGCGGGCGTCGTGGTCATGGCAGGTGCGCTCATCACCCTCGCGTTCGGATGTCTCACTGGCTCCGGGCCCGCGCTCACGGACGGCATCGACGCGACGCCTCCGCCTCTCACCGGCCTCGACGACGGCAGCGCCCAGCGCGCCGACGTGGACCTGGGCGATCCGTTCGCGCTGATCGGCCTCACGCCGTCGCACGGCCCGTTCACCGGCGGCACGCGCACAGTGCTTTCGGGGCGCGGCTTCTCCACGAAGGTCCGCGTCTTCTTCGGCAACACCCAGGTCGATCCCAGCGCCGTCATCGCGAACGATCCACAGCACGCCGCCGTGGTCACGCCTGCGGGCGCGCCGGGCCCCGT
Source organism: Myxococcales bacterium (assembly GCA_025355005.1). Taxonomy (GTDB): domain Bacteria; phylum Myxococcota_A; class Polyangia; order Polyangiales; family Polyangiaceae; genus JANXLV01. Next base: position 2,081 of record JANXLV010000287.1, read on the forward strand.
GTCCGTGCGCATCGTGGACGACACCACGAACAAGGAGCGCACGCTCGCCTCCGCGTTCACCTATGACGCGCTCGTGGTCACGCCTCCCTCGGGAGCCACCAGCGGCGGCACACGCATCCTCGTCACCGGCGCGGGTACGCACTTCGTGTCCGGCGCCACCGTGAAGGTCGGCGCGCTCGACTGCGGCGCGGTGGCGGTCACGGACACGACGCACCTCCAGTGCGTGACCCCAGCCTCGGCCGGCCCCGGCGTCGCGGACGTGACCGTGACGTTGCCCGACAAGTCCGCGGTGCAAGCGCGCGACGCGTTCACCTACAGCGACGCGCCCGACGGCAACCGGGGTGGGCTCTCCGGCGGCGCGCTCGCAGGTCGGCTCACCGTCGTTGTGATCGACTCGTACACGGGCACGCCCATTCCCGGCGCGAAGGTGATCCTGGGTACGGACGCCGCCTCTGCGAGGTCCACGAGCAAGTCGGGCGTTGTCCAGATCGACGATCCCGCGCTCACGGGCAAGATCACCGTCACCGCCTCCGCGAAGTGTCACCAGCCCACGACCTTCGTGGACGTGCCGGTGGACACGGTGACCGTGTATCTGCCGCCCGTGCTCGACCTCTCTTGCGCCAGCGGCGATCCGCCGTCCATCGGCGGCGGTGGCGGCCACAACGGCGGCGGCGTCGCGGGTGAGCTCGTGTTCCCCGGCGGCGTCGAGTTCCGGCGCGGCAACTGGCAGAACGTTCCGCCGCCGTCATCACCCACGGAGCGAAACGCCGCGTACGTGTACCAGGCCTCCGGCAGTCCCACGGAGGGGTTCGAGCTCCCCGCGATCGATCTGGCGGTCACCACCGACTCACCAGGCACGCGCGGCTACGCGTTCTCGTCCCTCGTGTTCCCCGGCAACGTCACGCTCTACGCGCTGGCTGGTATCGAGGACCGCTCGTTCTCGCCGCCGCGCTTCACGGCGTACGTGATGGGCGTGGCGCGCGGCCTCTACGTGCCAGAGGGCGTGCAGCTCACGCAGGTGAACATCGCGATGACCACGCTGCTCGATCACGCGGTGACGCTGACGGCGAACGCGCCCTCGCCTGGACCACGCGGGCCCGATCGCTTCGCAGCCGAGATCGCCGTGACGCTGGGCTCCAGTGGCTTCGCGATCATCCCGGGCGCAAGCCGCATCACGCCGCTTCCGCTCACGGGCCAGCTCATGATCATAGGCATTCCGTCGCTCGATCAGGCGCTCACCGGCGAGTCGTACGTCGTGTCGGCCAAGGCGGCCACGGGACCCCAGCTCCTCATCCCGGCAAGCATCGTGTCGCGCGTGAAGACAACGGACACGAGCGGCCCCGTGTCGCTGGGCGGCTTCCTGTCGGTCCCCGTGCTCACCGAGCCGGGCGCCGCGCCATGGCCGGGCACGCACCTCGCGTTCACGGGCCCGCCCATCTTCGACGTGTCCGTCACGAGCATCAGCTCCGACCTCGTGGCCTGGACGATCTTCGGACCGCCGAACGGCACAGCGTTCGACCTTCCCGATCTCACCGCCGTGCCTAGCGCGGATCCGCTCGGCCTTCGTCATGGCGCGAT
>JANXLV010000298.1 GCA_025355005.1 Myxococcales bacterium
GTGCGGCTGCCCGTGCGCTCGGAAACATGCAGGATGCACGCATCGAGGACGCGCTCCTCGCCGCCTGGGAGAAGGCGACCGCACCGGAGGAGCGCAAGGTCCTCGCGGACGCGCTGGGCAAGACCGGTGGGCCGAAGGCGCTGCGTGCGCTCTCGTCCGCGGAGCCCCGTGGTGACGCGCTGCTGGATAAGAAGCAGACCCGCGCCAAGCTCGCGATCTCGCGGACCATCGCGCGCGGCGACCATGCAGAGATCGACACGAGCAGGCGCCCGAAGGTGGCCCTCCCGATCGTGTGGCGCTGCCGCGACGGGCTGGAGGAGATGCTCGCAACGGAGCTCGCGGACTTTGCGACGCGGAAGGTCACGCCGGGACGTGTGCCGGGCACGCTGGAGTCGCCGCTGACGCTCGCACGCGCGCTCGAGGCTCGTCTTGCGCTCTCGCTTGCGTTCCCGCTTCCGGAGCTGCGTATTGGCAAGGCGGGGCTTGCCGCGACGATCGTTACGGCCATCCTCTCGTCCGACGCAGCGGCGGTGTTCGATGCGTTCACGCCGAAGGGCACCATCACCGTTCGGCTCTCCTTCACGGGCGCAGGTCATCAGCGCGCGCTCGCGTGGGATGTGGCGGAGCGGCTGTCCTTGGAGAGCACACGCATCGCGAACGATCCCACGGACGCGACCTGGTCGTGCGACGTGCGCGCGTTCGCTGAGTCCGTGAAGGTGGAGCTCTCTCCGCGTTCCGTGCAGGATACACGCTTTGCCTATCGCCTTCGGGATGTGCCGGCGGCAAGCCACCCCACCATCGCTGCGGCGCTCGCCCGCGTGGCGCGCCCGCAGAAGCGTGACGTGGTGTGGGACCCGTTCTGCGGCTCGGGCGCGGAGCTCATCGAGTGCGGGCGGCTCGCACCGGGCCTCACGCTCGTCGGCACCGACACCAGCGAAGACGCGCTCTCCGCCGCGCGCGAGAACCTCGGGGCCGCGAGCATGGTCGCGGAGCTGGCGCTCGCGGATGCGCGCACGTTCACGCCAAAGCGGGCGCCCGATCTGATCGTGACGAACCCGCCGATGGGCCGCAGGGTGCAGCGCACGGGCGAGCTCCCCACCCTGCTCGCGGACTTCGTCGCGCACGCCGCCCGTGTGCTCGCACCAGGTGGTGCGCTCGTGTGGCTCTCACCGCAGCCAGAGCTGCGCGACGTGGCGGTCGCGGCCGGCCTGCGCGTGACCTACGAGCGGCGCGTGGATCTCGGGGGATTCTTCGCGATGTTGCTGCGCTTGGAGAAGCCCGTTCAGCCAACGGAACCCGCCCGCCGCCGCATCGTCACGCGTTAGCCTTCACGCGGAAGAGGGCTCGATCGACTCGGCCTTCCACGCGCGGACCGGATTCACGCGCGCCTTCAGCATCGCGATGACGTCGTCGTCCGAGCGCTCCTTGCCGTCAAGCCGAACGAAGCGCCGGGCGAGCGTCTTCCACTGACCGGTCCACAAGAGGATCGACACCATGAAGAAGTCGACGCCCTGAAACACGAGCGCGCCTTCCTTGACGTATGCGTCGATGTTGCTCTCGAGCTCGCCCGGCAGCTCCGTCCAGTGGCGGTTCGCGCGGAGGTGATGGCCGATGTGGTAGCCGTCGTTGAAGCAGCGCTCGTTGTACGTGGCGTTGATGCACGTGATCGAGTTGGAGAGCCCGTCGTTCTTGTAGTCGGTGTTGATGAACGCGTGCTGGCCCCAGTTGCCGACCATCATCATGAAGCGGATGACCACAGCGGGAAGCAGGAACGCGACCAGCCCGAAGCGGAAGTCCACGAAGCGCATCACCAGCGCGATCAGCGCGATGTGCGCGATCTCGCCGAGCACCAGGCGTCTCGCCATCGTGAAGCGCCGCACGCGCCGGAGGTAGGCGGACACCTCGAAGATGCCGAGGAAGAAGAAGCGGAAGAAGTAGACGAGGAAATGCAGGAAGCTGTCGCGCTGGTAGTGCAGCGTGGAGGACAGGTCCTTCTGCATGTTGTCCTCCGCATGGTGCATGCCCATGTGGTGCTCGCGGTAGCCCGTGGGGATGCCGAAGAAGAACGACATCATGTACGGGTGCGCGCGGCCGAGGAGCTTGGGCGCCTTGATGAACGGCCGATGCATCGTGTTGTGGAGCATCAGGATCACGGGCGGCACCAGGTAACCCCACAGCGCGAGGTACAGGGCCGCCGCGCCGAGCTTCGCGAGCTCCGGCACGCGCGGGTCGTTCACGCGCAGCGCGAAGAACAGCGCCGCCATCAGGATCACCATCGTGGCGATCATCTTGATGGTCAGGCGGATGAAGATCTCGTCGCGCGCCTCGAACAGAGCGCCCTTGCAAAAGCGCGACAGGGCGGAGTCCCCATACGTGGGGGCCGCCTTGGGGTCGCGGATCTCGAACGGAAGCGCCATCAGTGACCGTGAACTAGCGAATTTCCGGCCATGCGCAAACGAAACCGTGCGCGAACGAGGAATTCCGGGGCTACCAGCGACCCTGGGCGTCGAACATGCCCTGGTACGGATAGCCCAGCTCGATCGCGCTCGCGGCGTCGAGCGCCCTCCGGTGTCCATCGTCGAGCTTCAGCGACGCGCCTGCGATGTTGTCGTCCAGCTGCTCCTGCGTGCGCGCGCCGAAGATGACGCTGGAGACGGTCTCCTTGCCGAGCAACCACGCGAGCGCCACCTGCGATGGCGTGGCCCCGGTCTCCTTCGAGACCGCCTTGACCGCGTCGATGATCTTCCAGTTTCGCTCGTTGTCGAACGCCGCAAAGCGCTTCTTCCACTGCTCCATGCGTGTGCCCGGCGGCGCGCTCTGCCCGCGCTCGTACTTGCCGCTCAAGAAACCGCCGGCGAGCGGCGACCACGGGAGAATGCCGAGCCCCTCTTTGCGACAGAGCGGCACGTGTTCGCGCTCCAGGTCGCGCACGACCAGGCTGTACTGCGCTTGAAGGCTCACGAAGCGCGCACGGTGCGCGGCGCGGCTGATCCACAGGCTGTCCTGCAGCCGATACGCGGCGTAGTTGGACGCGCCAAGGTAGACGACCTTGCCGGCGGTCACGAGATCGTCCAGCGCGCGCAGCGTCTCCTCCTCTGGCGTCGTGATGTCCTGCATGTGAATCTGGTAGAGGTCGATGCGATCGGTGCGCAGGCGGCGAAGGCTGTCCTCCACGCAGCGCATGATCCGGAACCGCGATGCGCCCCGATTGTTCGCGCCTTCGCCCATCACGAAGCGGAACTTGGTCGCGAGGACGACCTTCTCGCGGCGGCCACCGCCCTTGTCGAACCACGCGCCGAGCACGCGCTCGGAGAGCCCGTCCTGTCCATACACGTCGGCCGTGTCGATGAAGTTGATGCCCGCAAGGACGGCGCGGTCGAGCAGCGCGTGGCTCGTGCTCTCATCGGAGCCGACCTTGTGCATGAACGACTTCTCGTCAGCCTCTCCAAAGGTCATTGCGCCGAAGCACAGTGGGGAGACCCTCACGCCGCTCGTTCCGAGATTCCGGTATTCCATGGCGCCTGAATGTAGCAGCCGGCACAC
>JANXLV010000320.1 GCA_025355005.1 Myxococcales bacterium
CAAGGTCACGAGCTACGAGACCTGGAAGACGGCGTTCGACGGCAACGCGTCGGAGCGCACGAAGGCCGGGGTCATCGGCCACGCCGTCAACCGTGTCAGCGCCGACCCGAGCACGGTGATCGTGTACCTGCAGTCCGAGTCGCTCGAGTCGCTCCGTACGTTCACGGCGTCTCCGGAGCTCCGCGCCACGCAGCAGCGCGCGGGCGTGCAGGGTCCGCCGCAGATCACGTTCTGGCAGGGGGCCGCCTGGGGACAGTGAGAGCCCCAGCGCGCGCTGTGTTACGCTCGTTGTACCCTGCGGCCATGCCGAAGAAGGCCGCCGCACGAACATCGCCTACGAAGAAGACCTCGAGCAAGAAGCCGGCGCCGCCGCGGAAGCGCGTGGCGAAGCCCGGCATACCGAGCATCGCTCTCGCTCCGGACCCTCGGTTGAAACGCGAGTACGAACGCCTGGTCGCGGTCATCGGCAAGACCTCGCGCGCCGAGATGAAGGACTTCGACGCGCGCTGGGAGGCCGCCGATCGCATCGTCAGCCACGATCCGCCGCTCTACCGTGTCGCCGGCATCCGCAACGACGCAGACTTCTTCCGCGAGGTGATGAAGGAAGAGCCGCGCACCGCCACGCGCTACGTGCGGGTCGCGCGCTTCGCGACGCCGATGGAAGGCTCTGGCGGCGGAAGGCATCGCGTGCACCTGGGACGGCGACGTGGCATCGCGGCTCCGCGTGCCTCCCTTTGCATGGCAGAAGCGCCGAACCACCAGAGCACCGCGGAGGCTACCCTCGGTACCCTGGCGGACGTTCGCCCACGAGGACGGGCGCGAATGGCGAATCGCGGGCCTCAACAACGCGGTCTGTCTTTGGATCAGGGATCAAGAAGGCGAAGTCGTCGAGCGTCGAACGCCGGCGAAGGATCTCGAAGCGGAGATCAAACACCTGGTAGAGGAGCAGCTCGGCGACGGATTCGCCGAGCAGGGCGCCGCATCTACCTCCTGACCAACGCGTCGAACGGCCGTGTGACCGTTCAGACGGGAACTTCGTCCGCTCCCTGCCAACGTGCATGAGAGACGCCGAGCACGCGGTCGAGCGCGAGCCTTGCGCCCTCGCTCGACCAGTGCACCCGCGCAGCCGGGTCTTCCATCCCATAGGCCGCCACCCAAAAAGGCGTGCGCACGCGATCACGACGCAGAGCTTCGTCTACTTCCAGTGAGGCCCGTGCCCCCAGCCGCTCGTCCTTGGCTTTCGCTGACATCGCGGCCGAGCAGCATCGGCCCGACCTGCGCCGACGCGCCGTCCCAGAAGCCCGCGGATTCCGTGAACGTCGCAGGGTTGCGGAAGGTGCCGAAGATGATGTCCCAGAGGGGGAAGTTCCCATAGTTGTAGGCGTGGATCCCGCGTCCGTGATGCACCGCATGCGCTTCGGGCCGTTGAATGAACCAGCCGAGCCACTGCGGCGTGCGGACGTTGAGGTGCGGGAAGTTGCCGTAGAAGTACCCGATGAGCCCGCCCAGCGCTGCGGCATCCGGCGAGAGCCCGAGAAGCAGCACGGGCAGCGTGCTCACCACGATCTGGAGCGCGAAGTCGAAGGGATGGAAGTAGTTGCTCCCGAGCATGTCGACGCGCTCGGCGCTGTGATGCATTTGATGAGACCACCGCCAGATGAACGGCACGTTGTGGAGCAGCCGATGCAACCCGTAGAACGCGAGGTCGCCCGCGAGAAAGCCGAGGAGCGCCGCGACAGGCAAGGCGGTCCCGGCGAGATGGATCGGGGCGCACCCGGCGAGGAGCGTGGCCAGGAGGGCGGGGATGATGCCGGCGAAGGCCATGCAGAGGAAGAACGCGCCGATCCCTTTGAGCGCCCAGAAGCGGACCTTCGGGAGTGCGCGGCCCGGGAACACGCGCTCGACGACGAGCATCATGACGAAGGTAGCGAGGATGATGACAGGGACCAGCTTTTCCATGAACCAAGGGCGTTGTCGGCCCCATGGAACACCGTTCCATTCCGTGGGAGACACGGCTAGTCCGGGCGAAAACAGCAGAAAGTTCCGGTCCTTATGGTCCGTTGGAAAAATCGACCAAGCTCGACGTCGGCCTCCGTGACCTTCGCGACAGCATCCTTGAGGCGGCGTTGCACGTTCACTCGGGCGCGCTCCGTCGCAGACCCGGCTTGGCGCCCACGACCGCCGAAACCTACTGCGCGACTCAGCTCGGCAAGCAGCGCATCCTTCTCCTTCTGGAGCTTCGCGGCTCGTCTGGCGTCGGCATGCTGCTCGGCCTCGGTGATGCGGTCGTCGAGCTCCGCAAGACGCGATCGATACGCACGCTTGGCGGCATCATCGAGCATCTCGCCCGCCGCGGTCTCTGGGACGCTCGCGGCGGGATCGTCGCTGGCCAGAGCGAGGACGTGGATCTCCTCGTTGGGATTCTCCACCAAGCGAGCAAGGAGCTGCAGACCACGCCCGTCCTTCAACACGACGAAGGCGTCCCCCCGCACGACGCGGTACTCGGCCCCCACCTTCTCCATCGTGACGTCCTTTCGGCTGGCGGCTCGCGCGACACTCGGCTCTGCCGTGCCCTCGATCACGAGCTCCATCCTCGTGCTCCGCTCGAGCCCGGGCATGCCAAGCTCTCCTGCGAGCCTCTGCGCATCCATCATGTGCTCGCGAGCCTCGTCTTCGCGACCCGCACGCCGCAGGATCTTCGCGAGCTCGTAGCCCGTCTGCGCGATCCATGGCGCATGTTTGCGCGTCACGGCTATGGCATGCGCCTCGCGGAGCTCGCGTTCCGCAGCGTCGAGATCACCGAGGGCTGCATCGAGGAGCCCCTGGATTCGAACGGTCGTACCCTCGTAGATGAACGACATCACCCCGCCGCTGATATCGCTCGGGCGCGGCGTTCCTAGGATGACGCGAGCCGTTCGTCTCTCTTCGTCGGTCCCCCCGATGGCGTACGCCTCGGCGAGAAAGGCCGTTGGACTGGGCTCGGGGAAGGACGCCACGCCACGACTGCCGACGAGCGCCAGGGCGGTACGCGTGGCCTCCACGTTCCCAATTCGCGCGGCAGACGTCGCTCGCACGGTGGCGCCGAAGGCGGCGGCATCCACGCCGCCGCGCATCAAGTCGTCGAGCTGCACTAGCCGGGTCACGAGGTCATCGTCCCTCCGCTCCGCACGGGCACGAAAGATCTCGTGTAGACCGAGCGTCCACGGAAGCGCAGGTTCATCGATGAGCGCTGCGAGCTGGGTCACCTCCGTCACGTAGCGCTCGGACTCGGCGAAGTATCCGAGCATCGTTGCTCGCATCGAGGCGAGGAGAAGCGCGCGCCAGCGATGACGTGGGTGTCCGATGGCCTCGGACAACGCGAGTAAGGTCTCGACGCTCCGCCCGAACGCATCGAAGTCGCTTCCTTCGATATGGTAGAGAGCGAGCATCACCTGCGCCGACACGGCCTTCGTGAGCTCGTCCTTGGCGAGTGCGCGCTCGCACAGCTCGGTCGCGTTCGCGATGCGTTCCGCCAGTGGCGCCGTGTAGAGACCCCATGCGGCAAGCTCGAGAACGTCGAGAAGCGCTTCATCGTCGCCCGACGCTCGCGCGCTGCGGATCGCTTCGCGTGTGATCCCGATTGGAATCGATGGATCCTTGGCTGGTTGCAGCGCCGTGGCGAGCCGCGCGAGCACACGACATCGGAGCTCGGGATGCGCATCGCCGAGAGCATCGCGAGCCTCCTCGAGGAACGTGACCTGAGCGCGATCGATGACCCCCGGACGCACATCGGCCGCATGAAGCAAGGCGGCAGCTGCCAGGGCCTCCGCGTCGCCGTTGGCGCGCGCCTTTCCGATGACCTCCTCGCAGATCCGTCGCGCGGCGTCCGAGCGCCCCGCTGCCCGTGCGACGCGCGCCATCGCGAGCTGGTCCGTGAGCGCCGCCAGAGGCAGAAAGCCGGCTTCGCGTGCTGCCTCGATACGCGCATGGAGCTCGAAGGCGCGATCGAACGCTCCATCACGCTCGAGCAAGGCGCATGCGCGCTTCGCGAGGTCGAGTCCGTGCTGCTCGCCCTTGCTCGAGGCAAGTCCGGAGATCGCGTGCCGCGCGCGCTCGA
>JANXLV010000370.1 GCA_025355005.1 Myxococcales bacterium
TGCCAGGCGTTTATTTCACGGGCGACGGGGCGCGGCGCGATCCGGACGGTTATTTCTGGGTGGTCGGTCGCATCGACGACGTGCTCAACGTCGCGGGGCACCGCATCGGCACCGCCGAGATCGAGAGCGCGCTCGCGAGCCACCCGATGGTCGCGGAGGCCGCCGCGGTCGGTCGTCCCGACGACCTCAAGGGCCAGGCGCTCGTCGTGTTCGTCACGCTGAAGAGCGGGCACGTCGCCGACAAGACGACGAAGGACAAGCTCGCGGAGCACATCGACCGCGAGATCGGAAAGTTCGCGCGCCCCGATTCCATCCGCTTCGCCGATGCGCTTCCCAAGACGCGCAGTGGCAAGATCATGCGACGCCTCCTCAAGGAGATCGCGAGCGGCGCGACGAGCCCCCAGGGCGACACCTCCACGCTCGAAGATCTCGGCGTGCTCGCCAAGCTTCGAGCGGACGGGGACGAAGGCTGACGAAGGCAAGGCTTTGCGCACGACCGGTGTGGGCGTCAGCTCTGTTAGGCTTGGATGATGCGCGCCTCATGGCTCATCATTCTTGCGGTCGGTGCGTGCGCGCTCGGGTGCACCCCATTCAAGGGCACGGATGCCACGGATGATGGCGGCGCGGGAGACGCCGCCGTGGGTATGTGCGCCGCACAGCAGTGCCCTCCGTCATGCCACTTCGATGATTTCTCCGCCGGCCATTGCCCCGGCGACTGGAAGCAGAGCGGCAACATCGGCATGGCCGGGGTCGTATGGGACTGCACGACCGGCAAGCTGCATCTGGTCGCGGACAACACGCTGGACGTCTTCGCCGACCTGGACGTGGACGTGCCCAACCAGACGCAGGTCATCCATATATCGGCGACCATCACGATCACCAGCTGGTCGCCCAAGAAGCCGGTGCTCACGATCACGCTGGGCTCGTCCACTGCGACCCTGTTCGGGGAGATGAACGTGAAGGGAAATCCGCAGCTCGTGACCTGCACAGACAACGTGCAATGTACACCTACCGTCGCGACGACGCGCGGGGCCCCGCACCGGTTCACCTTCGACCTGTCGAGCTCCGGGGTCGTCGCTACCGTCGATTGCGCGGACGCCACCACGCTCGGCGGCTTCCAGCTTGGTTCGTCGAACCTGCACCTTCGGTTCGGCGCCGCGGACGGCACGCCGATCGACGGCACGCTCGACGACGTGCAGGTCTCGTTCGAGTAAGCGACGTTGAGGCCTGGCATGTCGCGGGCGCCGGTATTACACTGGTAAAACCGCAATGCCCCGCAAACCTCGGCCCGTAAAGCACATCGTCGCGTTCAAGGTCGAACCGGAGCTCGCCGCGCTGCTGGACGCGATGCCCAACAAGAGCGAGTTCATCCGGGCGGCGGTGCAGAGCAGGCTCGCGACCGCATGTCCGCTCTGTCGCGGCAGCGGCATCGCGCCGTTCGGCGGCGTGGGCGACGAGCTCGCGAAGCTGGTCTCCCAGCACCCGCTCTGCGTCTGCGCAGGCTGCGGCGTGAAGGAGCCCCGGCCCTGCCACACGCCAGGTCACTGCGGCGACGACTCCCGCGTCGAGGTCTTCGAGCGCTGGGGCATCTTCTACTGCGAGGCCTGCGCGATCTTGATGTCATTCTGTGTAGAATGCATCAAACCGCTGGGACGCACCGGCAAGGTCAAAAAAGGCGCGCGCTGCAACGAGTGCGCGGAAAAACAAGCCGCCGTGTGAGCACCGTGTGAGCGCCGCCGGTTCATGCCACGCGTTCGATCACCTTGCGGGTGAGCACGATGAAGCGGCCGGTGAGGAGCAGCGCGTCTGCCACGAGGCCGAGGGTGAGGCCGACCCAGAGGCCCACTGCGCCGTAGTGAAAGGTGAAGCCCAGGAGCAGGGCCGCTGGGAGTGCGATCAGCCAGTATGCGATCACATTGATGACGAACGGGAAGCGCACGTCCCCTGCCCCGCGCAGCGCGCCGCCGATCACGACCTGCACGCCGTCGAAGAGCTGAAAGATCGCGGCGACGCGGAGGAGGCTTGCGCCAAGCGCGATCACGTCGGGATCGTCCGTGAAGAGATCCGTGAGCTCGCGCGGGAACAGGGCGAAGAACACGACGCCCAGCGACATGAACGCGCTGCCAACGCCCAGCCCCAGCAACCCCGGCTTCCGCGCGTTCCGTTTGCCTCCCACCGCTAGCCCCACGCGCACCGCAGTCGCGCCGCCCACGCCCAGCGCGCCCATGTACATGAACGACGAGAGCGCGATGGCGATCTGATGTGCGGACGCGACGCGCGCGCCCAGCTTCGCCGCAAGAAGCGCGACGGTGGTGAAGATGCCGTACTCGGCGAGCATGTGAAGACCGACGGGCGCGCCCAGCTTCCACACCAGACGCGCCGGCACGGGGTCTGATGGCATCTTCGGTCGAAGCCGGTAAGCGGGAAGGAGGACCGACAGCATGAGCACCATCGTGGCGACCGACAACGCAAGGCCGCCGCCGAATGCGCCGAGCGCGGGCAGCCCCACGCCGCGCAGGCCAGCGGCCACGAGCGCTGCATCTCCGCGCACCAGCACGGTGCACACCACGATGTTCACGAGGTTCGCGACAACCGCGCCGACCATCGCCGGCCACGTGATGCGGTGCGCTTGCAGGAACACCTTTGCAGCGAGAAATACGCCCAAAAACGCCATCTGCGGCGCCTGCCCCATGAGGAACGCACGCGCGCGGGCTATCACCGGTTCCTCGACGCCTAGCGGCGCGAGGACACACGTCACCGAGATCGCGAACGCGAAGCTGGGCACGAACGAGAGCAGCGTTGCGCGTAGCGTCGCGGTGAACGCGCTCCATGCACGATCGGGCTCGTTCGCTCCGAGCGCCTGCGATGCGAGCGGCTCGAGCGCCGTGGCGATGCCCATCGTCATGGTCGCCGCCGCGAAGCCGATCGCGCGACCGATGGAGGCGCCGGCGAAGTCGTTCACCGACACGCGACCGAGGATCGCCGTGTCCACGAGCGACATCGATATCGTGCCGAGCTGCGCGAGCATGATGGGCCACGACAGGGTCAACAGCTCGCTGAGCTCGGAGCGAGGCCTGGTCACGTCGCTGCTCAAGGCGCTCCACGCAGCAAGCCGCGGAGCTCGTGCGGGAGCGGCGCGCTCTGCACCACGTCGGGGAGCGCGGGCGTCGCGGAGGACAGCGTGTTCCAGAAGAGCACTGGCTGCTTCTCGTTCGCTCTCGCGTGCGAGAGCGCAGAGCCGAGCGCCTTTGCGGTGTACGTGGGATCGACCTTGATTCCAGCGTCCGCGGCGAGCTCGGACGCTCGCTTGCCGTCCGCGGTCTCGTAGCCGTAGCCCGCGCCCACCGATCCGGAATCCACCACGAGTCGTGACAGCGCCGCCGCCGAGTCCACGCCGCACGCGCGAGCGACCCTGCTCGTCAGCCTCGTGCAGAGCGCCTTCACGATCATCACGGGCTTCGCGATGGAGACACCGACGACCCTTGTGCGGAGCTTCGTTTGCGCGAGCCCAACGAGGAGGCCCGCGACCGTGCCGCCTGAGCCGAGCGCCACGACGATCTCCTCCGGCTCCGCGAGCTCACCTTTCGTCACCTGGAGCGCGAGCTCGTTCGCGGCGTCCACGTAGCCGAGCGAGCCCGCGACGCTCGAGCCGCCGAGCGAGATGTACTCCGTGTCTGCGTCCATCGCGGCGAGCACGCGAAGATAGAGGCTGGGCTCCCACGCCGCCTCTGCGGTGAGTCCGTGCGCGAGGCCCGTGCGCAGGTTGTTCTCCACGTGCGGCGTCCACGGCTGTGGGATGAGGATCGCGTGCACGCGGAAGCCGTTCGCGCGTCCGTGGATGGCGGTCGCGAGCACGTGATGGCTTCCCACGGCGCCCACGGTGAGCAAGCGGGTCTTCTTGCGCTCGCGCGCACGCGCAAGCACGTACTCCAGCTTGCGGACCTTGTTTCCGCCATACACGGGCGAGGTCGCGTCGTCGCATTTGACCATGAGGCGGGTCTCACCGAACGCGACGTCCTGGACCGGCGTGGGGTACGAACCGAGATGGAGCCTGTCCTGGGAACCAGCCACTCCGTCACTTTCTAGCGGAACTGCGCCCCGTTTGGGCGGCGGAGAAGCGTGCGACGAAACGTTGCGGAAACGCGGGCCGCGCTACCGTCCCTTTGTCCCTTGCGGGGAGCGGCGTTGGCGGCTTCAATCGGGCCCCTTCCAAGGTACGGAGCACGGACGCGAAATGAAGAAGATCGAGGCCATCATCAAGCCCTTCAAGCTGGACGAAGTGAAGGACGCCCTCAGCGAGGTCGGCGTGCAGGGCATGACCGTGACCGAGGTGAAGGGCTTCGGACGCACCGGCGGCAAGAAAGAGGTCTACCGCGGCTCGGCGTACGTCGTCGACTTCGTTCCGAAGGTGAAGATCGAGGTCGTCGTCCCCGACGAGATCGTCCACGACGTGCTCGACGCGATCGAGAAGAGCGCGAAGACCGGCCGCATCGGCGACGGAAAGATCTTCGTCACGCCGATCGAAGAGGCGGTCCGCATCCGCACCGGAGAGCGCGGCAAGGACGCGATCTGACATTCCCGTCTTACCCTCAGAGCAGAGAGCACCTGGAGAACCCATGAAAGCGAAAGAAGCAGTCGAGCTGGGCCTGAAACACGACGTGAAGTTCGTCGATCTGAAGTTCATCGACTTCCCCGGCGTCTGGCAGCACACGACTCTTCCGGCCGCGCGCCTCAACGAGGCGCTGTTCGAGGACGGCATCGCGTTCGACGGCTCTTCGATCCGCGGCTGGCAGCCGATCAACGCGTCCGACATGCTCATGATCCCGGACCCGGAGTCGGCGAAGATCGACCCGTTCTTCGCGCACCCCACGCTCTCGATCGTGTGCTCGGTGTACGATCCGATCACCAAGCAGCCGTACTCCCGCGACCCGCGCCACATCGCGCGCAAGGCCGAGGCGTATCTGAAGCAGACGGGAATCGCGGACACCGCGTACATGGGCCCGGAGGCGGAGTTCTTCGTCTTCGACGACGTGCGATTCGACCACTCGAAGCCGAACGAGGGCTACTACCACCTCGACAGCGTCGAGGGCGCGTGGAACTCAGGTCGCGAGGAGTTCCCGAACCTCGGCTACAAGACGCGCCACAAGGAGGGCTATTTCCCGGTCCCGCCGACCGACACGCTCGCCGACCTCCGCATGGAGATGATGCTCGCGCTCCAGGCCAGCGGAATCGAGGTCGAGGTCGGTCACCACGAGGTCGCGTCCGGCGGTCAGTGCGAGATCGGCATGAAGTTCAATCGCCTGTTGCCGTGCGCGGACCAGCTGATGTGGTTCAAGTACGTAGTGAAGAACGTCGCGCGCAAGCACGGCAAGACCGCCACGTTCATGCCGAAGCCGCTCTTCGGTGACAACGGCTCAGGCATGCACGTGCACCAGTCGCTCTGGAAGGAGGGCAAGCCCCTCTTCGGCGGCGACGGCTATGCGGGCCTCAGCGAGCTCGCGCTCCACTACATCGGCGGCATCATCAAGCACGCGAAGTCGCTCGCGGCATTCACGAACCCCACCACGAACAGCTATCGCCGACTCGTGCCGGGCTTCGAGGCGCCCGTGAACCTCGCGTACTCGAGCCGCAACTGCTCGGCCAGCGTGCGCATCCCGATCACGGGCCCGTCGCCGAAGACGCGACGCATCGAGGTCCGCTTCCCCGACCCGAGCGCGAACCCCTACCTCGCGTTCGCTGCGATGATGATGGCCGGACTCGACGGCATCCAGAACAAGATCGACCCAGGTGATCCGCTGGACAAGGACATCTACGCGCTCTCACCCGAGGAGCTCTCCACGGTACCGCACATGCCCGGGAGCCTCGAGGAAGCGCTCGAGTCGCTCGAGAACGATCACGAGTACCTCCTCCGCGGCGACGTCTTCACGAAGGACGCGCTCCACGAGTGGCTCGACTACAAGAAGACGAAGGAGCTGAACCCGATCCGCATGCGGCCCACCCCGCACGAGTTCGTCCTCTATTTCGACATATAGCTCGATATCTAGTTGGATATCTGACTAGTGGTCAGTCGGGGCCGCTCTCGGCGCCTGCTTCGGTGAGTGGGGCTACGTCGCAGTCGGCGGCGCACGCGGGGTCCGTTGCCTCGATCACGACGTAGCCGCTGCACGCGCTCGCCGTGGAGCAGCTGGCGAAGTTGGTGGAGCATCCGTTGCCATTGCCCACCCATGTGCAGTCCGTGCACGTGAGGTTGCCGAATCCGCCTAGCGCCTTGTCACACGAGCACGTGGTCCCGTGCCAGCCGGAGAGCCCGAGGATGCACTGGCGACATTTGTCGGTGCGGCCTTCGATGTGGGAGACACAGGTGCTCACGCACTCGGTGTGGTCCGGCGAGCCGCATGGATGCCCCTTGGTGGGGGTGCATGGTGACCGGCATTGGTCCTCCAGCGTCGGCGGTCCGCTCGACCCGCCGTTCGAATGCGAGCAGGCCAAAACGACCAGCGCCGACGTGATCAGCGTCACGACTGCGCGCACGCGCCCTGCATTTCCCGCTAGCCCCATTGGTTAAAACTCCCCTCCCAGGCCAACCCTCACTCCTCCAGGCAGCGGCGAAACGCCCACGGTAACGACCTTCGCGCGCGGGGCAGTGAAGTAGAGCACTCCGCCGCCAGCGAGCAGCGCGCCTCCTGCGATCCACGAGATCGTGGACACGGTGGCGCTGTCATAGGCGGCATGGCGCTTCTGCGTTCCGGTCGCGTCGCAGAAGTTACCCGTGCAGTGAGACGCAGAGTCGTCGTACGTGGACTTTGCGCCGAGCCCCGTGATGATGCCGATCGTCACGCCTGCGACTCCAGCGCCGGTGGTGGCAAGACCGACGACGCGCTGCGTGTTTCCCTTCGTCGGCTCCTCCTGGATGATGGTCGCCTTCGGCGGTGGCGGCGGCTCGGGCGCGTCCTCCAGCCCGCTGATCTCGAGATCAGTGTTCGTGGGCGTCTCGGCGATCGTGATCGGTCGCTTCCATGGCTTCTTCTTCGGTGCCTCCACCGTGACGACGTGCGGGCCCGGGTCCACCGGAATGGCCACGCCACGTTCGCTGGGGCCCAGCGCCTTGCCGTCGCGACGGATGATCATCCCTTGCACGTCCGAGGCAGGCGACACCTTGATCGTGAGCCGTGCAAGCCGCGGTTCGAGCGCGTCTGCATGACGCTTCGCGACCTCCGCGCGCTGATCGTTCTCCTTGTGACTCAGATCTTCTGCCTCGCGGAACTCCGCCCACGCGCTCGCCACGCGTCCGACCTTCTCGTAGCAGTCGGCCAGGTACAACATGGTGCCGATGCCCGGATCACGGCGCTGGCTATCCTCGAGCTTGGGGCACGCCTCCACGAACTTGCCCTGCCCGATCAGCCGCTGCGCCTCCACGTAGAGCGCCTCTGCCGCGGCCTTTTCGTCGCCGCTTGATGAAGCGGATGAAGCCGGCACCGGAGGCGGAGCCGCATGAGCAGTGGCGACGCCAAGCGAGAGGCCCAGCGCGAGCAGCGGGGTGACGAGCGATGCGCGGTTCATTTGCGCCGTCCGAACTCGGGGTATGGATCCGTGGAATGAGCGGCCGGCGGAGGACGTGGCTCCGTCGGAGGGGCGACGAGAACGGGAGCGGGAGAGGATACGGGCGCGGAGGACGCTGGGGAGGACGGGGGGGAGGAAGCCAAGCCTGCGACGCTGGGTGCTGGGCGCTGGGCTACGACGTTGTTTCTCGCGGTCGCGACGGGCGCGGACGGAAGATCGGACACGTTCGACCCGAGCGCGGTCTCAGCGACGGGTGGCACGGATGAGGGCGCGGACGTCGCGACACTCGCAGACGTAGAGACGTTCTTCGCGACGGGCTCGTCGCTCCTGTCGCTCTTGCTGCTGTAAACAACGAGCCCGATGACGCCGCCCACGATGGCACCGAAGAGCGCCAGCACCAGCACCCCACGAAGTCGCGCTGGCTTGCGGCGAACGCGCACCTCCGTGGTCTCTCTCTCCCGGGCCAGAGGTTCGTCGAGCGTCGCGGCGGGATCGCCGAGGGGCGCCGCGGATCGCGTGAGCGGCGCGCCGGAGAGGAGCGCGGGCAGATCGACCGGCGAGCGAAGTGGCTCGAGCACGGCGCAGAGCTCCGCCACGTTGCGGAAGCGCGCCGTGCGCTCCTTGGCCAGGCATCGCCCGATGATCGCCTCGAGGGCGAGAGGCACGTCATCCACAAGGGACGACACTGCGGGCGGCTCCCGCGTGGCGATATTGACCAGCGTCTGCGGAATCGTCTCGGCGCCGAATGCTGGCACACCCGTGACGAGCTCGAACAGGATCGCTCCGAGCGCCCAGATGTCCGTGCGCTCATCCAGCGTCTCGCCGGAGATCTGCTCGGGCGACATGAAGCTCGGCGAGCCGAAGATGTCGTTCGGCTGGGTCAGCTTCACGTCGGCGGACGGAGCGGCCTTCATGAGGCCGAAATCAAGCACTTTCAGGATGCATGAGCCGTTGTCCTGGCGCGAGAGAAACAGATTCGCCGGCTTGAGATCGCGATGCAGGATCCTTGCGGCGTGCGCGACGCTCACCCCCGCGCACGCCTGGAGGACCAGCTCGATCACGTACTTCGCGGGCAGCTTGCCGCGCCGCACCACCATGGAGTCCAGGTCTTCACCCGAGAGCAGCTCCATCACCATGAACGGTGGCTCGGGCGGATGCGAGTTGACGTCGAGCATCTGCACGATGTGAGGGCTTCGGAGCTTGCTCACGCCGCGGGCCTCCTGGAGGAACCGCGCGAGCGCGATCTCGTCGTGCACCAGCTTCGGCTGGAGGATCTTCACCGCCACAGTGGTGTGGAGGTCGATGTTGGTCGCGCGAGCGATGATCCCCATGCCGCCTTCGCCGATGATCTCGTCGACCTCGTACTTGCCGCCGAGGATCGTTCCCGGAACGACCAGCACCTCGCCGAACGCGCCGGTAGGCTGCGGCTCCTTCGCGATAGCGCTCATGGCGCTCCCTTCGCAGCGGCCTTGCCGGGCACGCCACCGGGCGGCGCATTGCCAGGCACTCCCGTTGCGAGCAAGGTCGACGGATCCAGCTGCGCTTTCCCCGTGCCGCCGAGCGCGATCGCGAAGGAGTCGCCACCCGCGCCTGGACTGCCCGCGCCGCCCGCGCCACCAAGCGCGCCTTTGGTGCCGGCCGTGCCCGTGCTCTTCCCGCTCGTGAGACCACTGCATCCCGTCGCCACCGTGCCGCTCCCGCACCCCGTCGTGCATGACGCGGAGTCGCTGCCCGTCGCGCCCTGGGCGCCCGAACCGCCTACACCGCCAACGCTGCCGATCGCTCCCGCTCCGCCGTTTCCCGCGGTGAGGGCGCCGCGTGTGGTCGTGATGCTCGCGTTCCACGCGTAGACCGCGACCGAGCTTCCACCGCCGCCGCCGCCATGACCGCCACCGCCTCCGGCGCCGCCGCAGCCCGAATCGCCGGGTTTTCCGGACGCCGGCGCGCCCGGGTTGCCGGTGCATGCGCCGAGGATCGCGGGCGGCGAGCAGCTCGCGAAGCAGCTGATGGCGACGGGCGCGACCGACGATGCGCCGTTGTCACCGCGAACGCCGGGGGTACCATCGACACCGTTCGATGCGGCAAGTCCGTCGGGGCCAAACTTCGAGGACGATGGCGGCACGCCCGGTGGGCCTGCATCGCCCGCGGGTGGCGCCCCCGCCTCGCCACCATCCGCGCCGGCCCACGGCGGCTGACATGCGCCCGCCCCTGCATCACCTGGCGTCGCCGGCTTCGCGGGATCGCCATTGCCGGCGGCGGATGCGATGACGAACACGTCGGTCAGCGTGACTTGCGGAACGTTCTTGTCGCCGCGCACGCGCAGTCCGTACACGGACTCCGAGGCGAGCGGCTTCGTCTTGCTCTTGATGGTGAGATCGTTGAGCGTGACGGGCTGCGCGGTGTCATCCACGAAGACCGCCGTCGCCTTGTCCTGCGGCGCCTGGATGATCACGGTGCTTCCGGGAGGCTCTGCGCATGCGCGCGCATAGTTGATCGTCCCGCCCGTGCGGAGCGCGTTCCATCCGCCTTGCAGCGTCACGCCGGTCATGCTTGAAGCGATGCTGATCGACTCCGTGTAGGTGCCGCGTACGACGTACACGATGGTGCGGCCGAGATCCCGCGCGCGCGCAAGCCCGGTGGCGATGTGCACGCAAGGCGCGTCCTTGGCACCGCACAATGGATCCTCCGTTGCGCCGGCGTCCACTGCGGTGTCTCCACCGACCACGAACACGCCCGCCGTCTCGTCGACCTTCTCGTTCTCGCAGCCTGGCGCCCGTCCCTCCGCGATACTTCCGTCACCTACGAGCGCGGGTGACGCAGCTGGGTCCAGCGGGTCCTCGAATCCCCACACCACGGCACATGCAGCGAGCGTGCTGCTCATGGCGAAAAGGGCGATTGCTGCGCCGATGCGCGTGGAATGGGTCACGATGGTCATAGGGCAAGCATTCCCGGGTCTTGGGTCCTGTGCCCGGAGCCCTCAAAAACCAGACACCTCGACCGCAGAATGTTTGTCTGGAAAATCGTCCCGGAAGACACTCTCCTTATCAGTGGTGCCGAATCCGTCGAAGCCCAGATTGAAGCTCGTCCGGAGCCCCCCGACGGAGGCCACCCGGCCGGCGGCGCTTCTCGACGACGCCGAGCTCCTCGCCGGAATGCAGCGCGGGGACGTCCACGCCGCAGACGCGCTGTACGACCGGCTCCGGCCGCGCGTGGACTCCACGGTGCGCCGGCTGCTCGGGCGGAGCGACCCCGATCACGACGACTGCGTGCAGAATACGTTTGTCGAGCTCGTGAAGTCGGTGGATGGCTACCGCGGCGAATGCTCGCTCGAGCACTGGGTAGCTCAGATCGCGGCACGTGTAGTATACAAGCAAATCCGTCAACGCAAGCTGCAGCGCCGCTTCTTCGACGGTGCACGTGACGCGAGCGGTAACCCGCCCGAGCACGCAGAGCCGGTGGATGCCACGCGACGGATACTCGCGCGCGACCTCTTCTCCCGCATCCGCGAGATGCTCGGCGCGATCGAGACGGACAACACGTACACGTTCCTCTTGCACGACGTCGTGGGGTTCGACCTGCGTGAGATCGCCGAGATCACCGGCGTCAGCGTGGCCGCCGCGCAGCAACGTCTGGTCCGCGGTCGACGCGCGGTGCACGCCCACCTCATGACGGATGACCCCGCGCTCGCGCGCGAAATGGAGGACTGGACATGACCGTCCCCCTCCTCGCACGTGCGGTGGCCAAGGCGTTGTCCGAGGAGCCGCTCGACGCGCCGGTCTTGAACGACGCGCGCCGCGAGCGCACCATCACGGCCATTCGCGCGGAGCTCGCGCTGCGCGAGAAGCGGCGAACGCGGAGGCGATGGGCTACGGTGGCCCTCGTTGCCGCCGCGGTGCTGCTCTCCGCCGCGGGCACGTGGAGCATCGTCAGCTCCAAGGGCAACACGGGCGTCGCGACGACGCCATCTGCTGGCTCAACGACCCCGCGGGGTGCGCCGGGCATCGTGGCGGAAGAGGTGCATGGCGAGGTGTTCCTCACCACGGGCGGCGGCAACGCGCTCTTGGCGGCTCACGGCGCGGTCGCGAACGAGCAAGGTATCGTCACTGGCGAAGGGGATGTGACGCTTGCGCTCGGCAACGCAGGCACCCGCGTCCGGATCGATCCGCGGTCCAGCGCGACGCTCACGCATGGCCCTGACGCGGGCGTGGTGCGCGTGAGGTCGGGCGCCGTCACGGCCACGGTGGCGAAGCTACTTCCGAACGAGCGCTTTCTGGTCCAGACGGACGAGGCAGAGGTGGAGGCGCACGGCACTGTGTTCACCGTCGCACGCGCGACCACACCAGACTGCGGAGCGCGCACCTCCGTACACGTGATGGAGGGGCGCATCTCCGTTCGTGACAAGGGCGGCACGCTGTTCCTGGGTCCGAGCGAGGACTGGAAGAGCGTCTGCATCTCCGGCGGCCCGGCACCAAGCACCGTACCCGGCACCGCGTCAGGCACGTCAGGCACGTCGGGCACGTCGGGCACGTCGGGCACGCCCCGTCCGATACAGCCGGCCCTCGCTCCTTCGCAGACGAGCACGCAGAGCGCTATTCCGTTCGCTCCGCCTTCCGCGAGCCCCGCTCCATCCGTCTCCCCGTACCCGGAGTTCGGACGACGAAAGTGATCAGCGACCGCGTAGCACCGTGCCACGGAGACGCCGCGCGACCGCACGCGAGGCCAGTGTCCCCGCCACGACCCCGAGCACGTCCGCAGTGAAATCCCAGATGCTGGAGCTCCGCACGTCGCTCAGTCGCTGCAGGTACTCCTCGATGCCGACCGGAACGAGCACGACGACGGGCGCGAGCGGCAGCAGGATCTTGCCCGGTACGAGCGCGCGCCGCGCAAGCACGCCATCGGTGAAGAACGCAAGCGCGGATGCCATCGCGAAGTGGAGGCCTTTGTCCACGTTGCCGGCCGCAAACCACATGGGAAGCGCTCCGGCGTACGCGAAGGCGGAGCCCGTGATCACGATCGCGATCGAGACGGCGAGGCCGACGGCCCACGGGAGCCTTGTGGAGCCCATGCCGCCATCGTACCGCGTCTGTCGTGCGACGATGCTACGGAGTCTCCACGGCGCCGATGTCGACGGGCGCATTGCGGGTCACGTCGTAATAGTCGACGATCGGCGCGTGCATCGGGTCACCTGCGTGCTTGCACGGTGAGCTCGCGCCGAGAGCCGGTGGTGAGTGCGTGTCCAGGTTGCAGTCGGCGGTGACGTAGCCCATCCCTGCGACCGCGAGCCCGGCGTAGTTGGTCATGTTGCCCCACAAGGCGTTGTTGCCGTGGGTGACGGTCACCGGGCTGATGATGTTCACGCCGTTGGCGGTGTTCTTGGCGATGACGTTGTTCCAATAGTTGATCGCGCCGCCGCCGCTCCCATAGATGCCGTTCTGACAGCCGATGAGCGTGTTGTTCATCACGTCGACGGTCTGCACGGAAGAGGCGTAGACGCAGT
>JANXLV010000375.1 GCA_025355005.1 Myxococcales bacterium
GTAGCCCTCGTCCTTGTCGTCGTGCTTGTCGATCGTGCCCTTCACGACGACTGCGCTCTTCAGACCCGGATCCCAGTCCTCGTGTCCGAAGGGACCGTCGTCGCCTGCGGCCTTGGGCGCGTTGTACGAATCGAACTGCGAGTGGAACAGCTTGTTCTGCGGGTTCACCTGCAGCTCGTAGTAGTTCACGTTGTCGCCGTCGCCGTCGGGGTCGACCATCATCTCGAACGTGTGCTTCGTCCACAGCTTCGGCTGGCCAGGGACGGTCCAGTCCTTCGGCTGCGATGCCTTGTCCGTGAAGTAGCCCGTCACATCCGGATCGGTGACGGACGCGAAGACGTAGAGGAAGCTGTCGTCCCAGAGGAGCTTGGCTTCACCCTTCACAGGAGACGCGGCGGCTGGGCGCCCCGTCCCCACATCAACGAAAGGGCCGGTGCCGGCGGCTGCCCCCCATGCCTTCTCGTCGGCCTTGCCGTCGATCGTGATCTTGTCGTTCGCAGCGAGCTTCCCGACGATGACCTGCGGAACGTCGTTGAGCGTCTTCTTCGGCTCTTCGACCTTGGCGACGCCCGTCTTGAACTTGCCGATGATGGCGCGGTTGTCACCGTCGTTCGGGCCGCTGATCACGCGGAGGCGCGCGTCGCCCTTCCAGATACCGGTGAACACGGTGGCCTCGGGGCCGGTGGGCGTGGCGGGGACGGTATACGTCTGTTCGTCGACGTAGATCTTCCCCTTCTCCCAGCGATCGGGACCAAGCACCTGGCGCTTGTCCTTCTCCGCGCGGATCGGGCCGCTCCAGTCCAGGTTGTCCGGCTTCTCGGCGCCGTCGATCTGGACGTGCGTGAAGAGGGCCCAGCCCTGCTCGACGGTGTCGTCGCAGCGCCAGTAGTAGGTGAGCTTGATCTCCTGACCAGGCTTCGCGTTCTCGGGGTCGAACTTGTAGCCGACGACGTGAACCTTGTTCTCGAAGTTGATGTCGACCTTGTGGGTCACGTCTGCCGGCACGGCCTCGAGGATGTACGGGGCGAGCCGCTCCTTGTCCTCCGCCGCGATCCCCTTGCCGCCGCCAACGCAGCCAACCGTGAAGGTCAGACCGCTCGACATGGCGGCAAGCATCAACACTGCGAATGCACCCTTTTTCAAAGCTTTACTCCCTTGGGTCGCTCGCTTTGCGCAAGCGCCTCGCCCTGCCGTGCTCGCCGACATGTTCATGAGGGAGACTTTTACTGAAGTGCGGCGTTCAGTGCAACCACGGGCATTCACACCTCGCACCTTGTGCGCCCGGTCGCGGCCGGGAACGGGCCCTCCATCACGACTGCATGCTACGTTCAAGGCTGGATGACCGCGGTTTCTACCATCCAGGCCAGCGCGCGCGCCCGCGTTGGCACCGTCCTCAAGGACAAGTGGCAGCTCGACGCCCTGCTTGGCGTGGGCGGCACCGCGGCCGTGTACTCGGCCACCCACCGCAATGGCAAACGCGCTGCGGTCAAGATCCTCCATCAAGAGCTCGCCGGGAATGAAGGCCTCGTCGTGCGATTCCTGCGCGAGGGCTACGTCGCCAACAAGCTCGAGCACGCCGGCGCGGTGTCCGTGCTCGATGACGATCGCACGGAGGACGGAAGCGTCTACCTCGTGATGGAGCTGCTCGAGGGACGCCCGCTCGACGTTCACACGCGCGGCAATCAGGATCGCCTCTCCGTGAGCGAGTGCGTGCGCATCGGCGACGAGGTACTCGACGTCCTGGCCAACGCGCACACGCGCGGGGTCATCCACCGCGACATCAAGCCCGCGAACCTCTTTCTCACGACAGCTGGCCAGGTCAAGGTGCTCGACTTCGGCATCGCCCGGCTGCGCGAGGGCAACAACGACGCGTCCGCGACGCAGACCGGCAGCACGCTCGGTACGCCAGCGTACATGCCGCCAGAGCAAGCGCGCGGACGCTGGCAGGTCGTCGATGCGCGCACGGACATCTGGGCCGTCGGTGCGACGCTGTTCGCGCTGCTGGCCGGGAAGCGGCCGCGACGCGCCGACACGGTGAACGAGGAGCTGCTGCTCGCGATGACCGAGCCCATGCCGAAGCTCCTCGCGTTCGCGCCCCACGTGCCGGTCGCCATCGCGATGGTCATCGATCGCGCGCTCGAGTTCGAGATGGAAGGCCGCTTCCCGGACGCAAGGTCGATGCAGATGGCCCTCCGACAGGCGCTCGCCGATGTCGGTCCCGAGGTCGATTCCCCCACGCTCGTGGCGTCCCCCGCGATGACGCCCGGCGCGCACTACGAGCTCGCCCACGACCAGGCGGCCCGCGATCCGTCGCACGCGTCGCAGCCCTCTGCCTCCCCCGCGTCGCGCTCATGGCCGAATCACGCGCAGCCAGGGCCACCACCGCAGGCCACGCCATTCAACGCGAGCGTCGAGCAACCGCCCACCGAGCTGCTCGACCCACGCTTCACGACGAACCGCCCCATCCACGCGGACGCCCCGCATTCGCACGTGCCCGTCGTGACGAAGTCGAACGGAGCGGCGTTGGCTATCGTGATCGCACTGGGCGTGCTCGTCCTTCTGATCGGAGGAGGAGCGGCTGCGTTCTTGAAGGTCCGGGCGGCACGAGCAGCGTCCGCGCCGGTGCCGACGATGGAGATACCGACGACACCGACGACACCGACGACGACTTCGACGACTTCGACGTCGACAACGACACCGACACCGACAACGACACCGACGACGACTTCGACTTCGACTTCGACTTCGACACTGACCTCGACCTCGACCTCGACCCTGACCTCGACCCTGACCCCGACCTTGACCCCGACCCCTTCCTCTGTTGGTCGGCCCTCTCGTCCTTCGGGTACTCCTCGTGTGGCTCCAAATTCTTCGGCGGGGAATCCATGGGACCAGCGGTTTTGAGACGGGTTACGTCGCTCGTTGCGTTGCTGGCGCTCGTTGCGTTTGCGTCGACGGCGCGGGCGGATGGCGCGGGGGATGCCGAGCGGCTCTTTCGCGAGGGCGTCCGGCTGCGTGACGGCGGTGACTTCGCGTCTGCGTGTCCGAAGTTCGCGGACAGCTTCGCGCTGGATCCCGCGCCCGGCACGCTCGTGAACCTCGGCGACTGTGAGGTGCGTATCGGAAAGCTCATCGCGGCCATCGAGCACTACAAGCTGGCGGTCGCGGGCTTTCCCAAGGGCGACAAGCGACGCGATCTGCTTGCGCAGAAGCTCGTCTCCGTGGAGCCGAAGCTCGCGCACTTGACCATTCTCGTTGCGCCGACCGTGCCCGAGACCGCGCGCATCACGCGGGGCGCGGCGCCGTTCGATCGACACGACAGCGGCGTGTCCGTGACGACGGATCCCGGGAAGCTCGTCGTCGTCGTCGCAGCGGAAGGCCGCACGGATTCCACCTACGACGTGGAGCTCGGCGAAGGGCAGTCCAAGGAGCTGCAGGTGGACGTGGGCGCGCCGGTTCCCCAGAAGCCAGTCGCGCCGCCGCGCGCGGCGATCGCAGAGAGCCCGCCGGCAGGGACCGAGCCGCGTCCGCTCCGTACGGCCGGCTTCATCGTTGGTGGCGTCGGCGTCGCGGGCCTCGGTGTTGGCGTCGTGACCGGCCTCATGGCCATGAGCAAGGCAAGCACCGTGCGTTCGCACTGCGACACCACCACCTACGCGTGTGACAGCGAAGGTGTGGACGCAGCGAAGAGCGGCAACGTGCTGGCTCCTGTCTCCACGGTGTCGTTCATTGCGGGCGGCGTGCTCCTCGCAGGCGGAGTCACAATGGTGCTTCTCGGCGGCAAGAAGAAGGAGTCGACCGTGTCGCTCGTTCCGACTGCGGGGCCGCTCGGCGGTGGTGCGATGCTGGTCGGCAGGTTCTGAAGAGGTCCCATGAGCAAACATTTCCTCGTTGCCCTCTTCATTCTCCCCGTCGCCTTCATGGTCGCGGCATGCGCCAACGTGCTCGACGTGGACTTCAGCGCGGCGCACCTCGACGACACGGGCGAAGGTGGCATCACGCTGGGTGATGGTGGCGGCAAGGCAGGCTGCACGCCGAAAACCTGCCAGACGCAAGGCTTCGAATGCGGCACGCAGAACGACGGATGCGGCGAGGCGCTCAGCTGTGGCACCTGCAAGACCGGCGCGTGCACGTCGGGCAAGTGCGGGTGCGTCGCGAAGACCTGCCCCGAGCTCAAGGTCAGCTGCGGCAAGGTGGAAAACGGCTGCGGCGCCCTTCTCGACTGCGGTGGCTGTCCCAACCCTTCCGACGCGTGCGACTCGCAGACGAACGCGTGCGCGTGCAAGCCGAAGAACTGCATGGCGCAGGGCGCGGAGTGCGGCGCCGTCCCCGACGGCTGCGGGCAGACGTACGCGTGCGGCGACTGCATGGGCAATCCGAAGGGCAATTTCTGCACTGCCGGCAAATGTGGCAGCACGCCGTGCACGCCGAAGACCTGTAAAGAGCTCGGCAAGAACTGCGGTCAGGTGAGCGATGGCTGCAGCACGGTCCTCACGTGCGGCACGTGCACCGGCACCGACTCGTGCGGTGGCGCCGGCGTCGCGAACTTGTGCGGATGCACGGCGAAGACATGCCCGCAGCTGGGCGACAACTGCGGCGCGCCCGGGAACGGCTGCGGCGGGACGCTGTCATGCGGCATGTGCGCAGCGCCGAACACCTGCGGCGGTGGCGGCACCGCCAACTCGTGCGGCTGTACACCGACGAGCAAGTGCCCCGCTGGAACGAACTGCGGCACCGTCGCGAACGGCTGCGGCGGCAACGTGGCGTGTGGCGCCGCGTGCGTCAGTCCAAACTCGTGCGGCGGCGGCGGCGCCCCGAACGTGTGCGGATGCACTCCGCTCACCTGCGCGGACTACGACTGCGGAGTCGGCGTCCCGAACGGCTGCGGCGGAACGTTGAACTGCGGCAAGTGCGGTATCGGGTGCTTCGCGGAAGACACCCCGATCTTGATGGCGGATGGCACCTTGCGCCCGATCGCCTCCATCAAAGCCGGCGACGTCATCATGGGCTTCGACGAGGCGACGATGCAGCCCACGAGGCGCACGGTAGAGCGCTTGATGATTCACCCCGCATCGGACTCACCGACGGGCACCGTGGTGCTCAATGGAAGCATCCGCGCGACCCGGAACCACCCGTTCCTAAGCAACGGGCTCGCGGTGCGCGCCGAGCGGCTCAGGGTCGGCGACACCGTGCACGTGGCGCTCAACAGAGGCGGTCGCGTGACCATCGTCGCAAAGCCCGTGACCAGTGTGATGCTGCTCGAAGGCGGCATCCAGAGCTACGATCTGAAGACCAGTCCCCCGGGCGGCTACATCGTCGGAAACGACCAAACAATAGTCCTCCAAAAAGTCCCGCTCTAGCGCGCACCCTCGAGGAGGCGTCGGCGCAAACACCAGCCTCCCTAGCGGCGGGACTTCTTGCGGGCGTCCTTCTGTTGCTTGCGCTGGGCCTTCTTTGCGTTCTTTTCGGAGGCGCTCAGCGTCTTCATCTTGGTCATGCTCTCGCCGCTGTCCATGCCGAAGCCGCCCATGCCGGGCATACCCATACCGGGCATCCCCATGCCGGGCATTCCAGGGAAACCGCCCATGCCGGGGAAGCCGCCCATGCCGCCGGGCATTCCGCCCATGCCCTGCTGCATCTGCTTCATCTGCTTCTTCATGTTCTTCATCATGCCGAGCTGCTTCATGCCCGGGATGCGTCCCATGAGGCCCGCGTTCTGGCCCATGCCTTCCATCATCTGTCGCATGAAGAGGAAGCGCTGCACGAGCTCCGTCACGCCTTGCTCCGGCGTGCCAGCGCCCTTCGCGATGCGCGTGACGCGTGAGGGCTCGCGGATGAGCGCGTACGGGTCCTGGCGCTCGAAGCGGGTGAAGCTGGAGATCATCGCCTCGATCTTCACGAGGTCGCGGTCGTCGATGTTCACGCCCGCCGGGATCATCTGATCCATGCCGGGCATCTTGCCCAGGATGTCCTTCAAGCTGCCCATCTTCTGGATGGTGCGCACCTGCTCGAGGAAGTCATCGAGCGTGAAGTTGCCCTCGAGCATCTTCTGCGCGTCGGCCGCCGCCTTCTTCTCGTCGACGACGTCCTGGAAGTCCTTCATCAGGCCGACCACGTCGCCCATGCCGAGCACGCGCGTGGCCATGCCCTCGGGACGGAACTCCTCGAACTTGTCGGTGCCCTCGCCCATGCCCACGAAGCGCACGGGCGCGCCGGTCACTTCCTTGATGCTGAGCGCAGCGCCGCCGCGCGCGTCGCCGTCGAGCTTCGTGAGCACGACGCCTGTGAGGTTCAGCGTGTCGTTGAAGCCCTTCGAGACCTTGACCGAGTCCTGGCCGATCATCGCGTCCACGACGAGCAGGATGTTCTCCGGCGTGACGTCACGCTTGATGTCCGAGAGCTCCTGCATGAGCGCGGCGTCGATCGCGAGACGTCCAGCGGTGTCGTAGATGACGACGTCGAACTTCTCGCCCTTCGCCTTCTCGAGCGCCTTCTTGCAGATCTCGAGCGGCGTTGCGCCTGGGATGTTGAAGACGGGAATGTCGACGCTCTTGCCGAGCACCTGGAGCTGCTCGACGGCGGCGGGCCGCTGCATGTCGGCCGCGACCAACAGGACCTTCTTCTTCTGCTCCTTGGTGAGGAAGCGCGCGAGCTTCGCGGTGCTCGTGGTCTTGCCGGAGCCCTGGAGGCCGACCATCATGATGCCGGTCGGGCCCTTCTCGCCGAACGTGAGCGGGGGGCCCTCCGCGGTCATGAAAGCGATGAGCTCGTCGTGGCAGATCTTCGTGAACTGGTCACCCGCGGAGACCTTCATCGTGTCGCCGGAGGTGCCCTTCGCGCGGATCTTCACGACCTCGCCGAGGGCTTGCTCCTTCACGCGTGCGAGGAACGTCTTCACGACGCCGAGCTCGACGTCGGCCTCGAGCAGCGACAGGCGCACCTCTCGTAGCGCGGTCTCTATGTTGGCTTCGGTGAGCTCGGTGAGGCCTGCGAGCCGGTTCTTGGCCTGGCGAAAGCCCTTGGCGATTGCGTCGAACATCGACGGCGTTCCTACTACACGTGGGGCCCGGGGCAAAGGCGCACCGAAGCCCAGATCTCAGCACGGCCTCAGGCGAGCAACTTCGCCACGGCCTTGCGCGCCAGGTCGATGAACACCCGCACCTTTGGCGGCGGCGGGTTCGCGCTGCCGACGACGATGCACTCGTGCGCCGTCAGATCGGCGGGCTCATCCGGCTCACGGTCGAGCGCGGCACGCCCAGCAATGTGGCAGCACCACGCACCCCGCGCGCACGCGAAAGCGCCGCGAACACGAGCATGCCCTGGGGATCGACGGGCTCCGTGGCGGCCATGAGCGAGTGTCCCATGAATGGGACATAACGTCCAATCTCGCAGCCGTGGCGGCGCGCCGGATCCGACGTACGGTGGTCTCACAGGAGCAAGGACATGACCACCAAGATCGCAATCATCGGTGCAGGAAACGTTGGCGGAGGACTGGGCGCGACGATGTCCCGCGCAGGGTTCCCGGTGCGCTTCGGCGTGCGCGCGGGAACGGACACGAAGGCGCTCCTCGAGTCGTGTGGAAAGGACGCCGCGGCCCTCGACGTGACGGAGGCAGCCACCTGGGCAGACGTGGTGTTCCTGGCGGTGCCCGGCTCCGTGGCGCTGGACGTGGCGAAGTCGCTCGCGCCCACGCTCGCCGGGAAGGTAGTTGTAGACTGCAACAATCCGCTCGTGTGGAAGGAAGGCCCCGTGTGGAATCCACCGGCAGAGGGCTCGCTTGCCGCAGCCATCGCGGCGATAGCGCCTGGCGCGAAGGTGGTGAAGGGCTGGAACACGTTCGGCGCGGAGTTCCACAAGAACCCGAGCCAGGCGGGCGTTCCTGCGCAGGTCTATCTGGCGTCGGACCACGCGGACGCGAAGAAGCTCCTCGCCGAGGTCGCGGAGAAGTCCGGCTTCCGCGCCGTGGACGCGGGACCGCTGCGCAACGCCTCAGTGGTCGAGAACACCCTGGAGGGACAGCGCGCCGTGGTGTTCGGCGGCGGCTCCGGCGCGGGGCTCGCTGCGGCGAAGCGGCTCGCGGTGGACGGAGCGTGGACGAACACCCGCGACAAGGGGGCAGGCACCTATCAGGCGCTCTTTTGCAGCGGCGACGATCTGTGGATCGGCAGCGAGACGTTCCTCGAGTGGACGGAGCCCGACACGGTCACCGATGGCGGCCGGTGATCTCCGAGAGCTGCTCGTCGCACGACTTCTCCAGCACGTGAGATTTCTCGAGCGCGGCCTTCGACTCGTCGAGGACGGCGAGCAGCGCCTGCGCGCGCGGCTCATCCTTCGTGAGCGTTCCGTCCTTCAGCTGCTTCAGGCCCTCATTGACCTTCACGCGAAGCGCGAGCGAGTGTTCCAGCTCTTCCGCCATCACGAGGCAGGTATCGCGCGCGTCGCATACATCCTTGGCGGTGCAGGCCACATGCTGGATGTCGCCGATGCGCGCGTGCTTCTCACCGTCGCCCGCGAGGCGAAAGCGGCTGACGGCGTCCACGAGCGAGCGCGTCTCGTCGCGCGCGGGATCCTTGCAGCCGGCGCTGGATGTGAGCACGCATGCGAGCCCGAAGCAGAGCGTGGTCCGGCGAAGCGTGCATGATGCAACTACTTTCATGCGAGCTCCACCTTGCTCCACATATCGCGGCGCATCTTCTCCTTGCGTCGATCCGTGCGGGTGATCACGCGGGCGGCGCTCCAGGCGGCGATCACCTCGCCCTCCTGACCAAGCGCCGGGAGCACGGTGGGCCCCGTGACGAAGCCGTTCGTGAGCGGCGCGCGGATGGGCTCCCCGCCAAGGCCCATGAACTGCGGAGGGTCCACGCGATAGAGCGGCGTGGGTGGCTCTGCGTCGCTCTGTGCGCCCCCAGCCCGGAGCCGCGCGCGGTCGACGTCCACGCGCTTTCCGGACCGAAGATCCCAGAGCGGTCGACCGTCGTGCGGTGAATCGCAGAGCACGACGTGCGGCGTGAGGAACGGCAGATGTTGCTCCAGCGTGCAGAGCACCGCCTCGCGCGCGCGAGAGAGATCCCTTCCATGCGGGAAAATAGCCTCTGCGACGAGCAGCGTGGTCTCCGGCACGCGCCCCGCCATGCTCTGCAGATGCACCACGGGCAAGACGTCTTTCTCCCGCGGGAAGAGGAACGAGTCGTGCGGGAGCAGCTCCGGGATGCCGGTGTCCTTCACCACCAGGGACACCACGAAGCGCTGCGCGGTCGGCACGACCTTGGACGC